>JAFZNQ010000116.1 GCA_017552965.1 Abditibacteriota bacterium
TCATAAGGATCTCTCCGCCTGCCGCCGGCAAACCGTATGTTCAGACACTCTTTGGGCGGGACAAAAAAACCGGCCTTATTGTTGAAGGAATACAATGGCAGATAAGCTGTTTCTATATGCGAAACACCCGGCTCAGTCCGGATCTGCAGCCGTTTTATCTTGTCGAGCAGCCCCATTTTTTCGGCCAGATACTCATAAGGGTCTTCGATTATAGTAACGGGTATCTCGTTCATCAGCTCTAGATCATCAAACCTCTTAAACAGAGTGCTTTTTGAGAGATTAAACGAATACGCATTGATCCCGTCTTCGAAATATATTGATGCTCCTGTTTTCTTTATTTTTGTTATATTTCCGACGTCTATTTTAACAAGAGGGCATTCATAGACTGAGATCAGCCCTTCTGTCCTCAGCAGGCAATGATATACCATAGTGTCTATAGAATAAGTATCAAGAGTCTTCTGAATGCGGTCATTTCTGTATCCTGCGACTTTGCTTATCAGGATTTCCGGCTCGTCATTTATATATGTGTTTCTCAGCGCGTCAAATTCAGCTATCTTCTGAGACTGGCTCCCTGTCCAGGTCTTAATGCCTATGCCGGTTTTTCCCCTCTTGGCATCGGCAGTAACGTCATTGCGGGAGAGGTTGTCGGCAAAGAAACAGCGGCAGAACAGGTTCTCGCTGATTCTTGAAGCAAGGTATGGACTCGGGCTCTCGGAAAACAGATTGGACAGCGACCCGATCATCTCAAGCATAAGAGAATAATTCAGCCGTTCTTCTTCCGTAGTCATTTCATCATAGAAGCTCATTTTTTCACCTTTAATTCAGCGTTTGCCGGAATATATCCCGCGCAATCGCCGGCTCTCTTTAGATATTGCAAGGATATGCACACATTTATTATATCACAGTTTTTCTGCAGGGTCAAAAAAGAGGCGGCATTCTGCGGTGCCAAAGGGTGCATAGTTCAGGCCGGCGGAGACAGGCTGGCTGAACTGAGCATTGCAGCCTGCAGATTCCCAGACCCTAAAATCAATGGAGAAAAGAAACATGTCTGTCCCGGACCGGTTTTCTAATTAGCCCGCAAATAGAGTTTAGCCTGACAAGATCGGCATCTGCTTTGAAGAGAATTCATTTTCCGCAAGCATAATCAGTATGGTCCCTTTGATAAATTATCAATGGGCCTTTGAAGCTCAAATGCACCGCTTAAGACTCCTCCCGCAAAGCTTGACAAACCGGCAGTTTAACCCGTATAATATGTATGGGTTTTTATTTTGACCATTTTAATCATCTCTTTTTGGACTGAGGGCGGCGTCAGCCGCCTCCCTTTTTATATCTCCCCCTACTCCAGCAGGGTGCTCTCCGCCCAGACTTCCTCGGAGCCGTCGGTGAATTCCTTGTAGAACTTGTCGTCCCGGTGGGAATACCGCACGTCCTTCAGAGCTCCGGCCCGGGCGGCCACGATCACGAACTGCATGCCCGTATAGACGATGGAGACCACGTCCCCGGTGGCCACGGCTGGCTCGGTGTTCTGCCGGCCCAGCTCGCAGAGGGCCAAGGCCTTGACCCCCTGCCCGGAGACCATATCTCCGTTGACGAGGGAGCCGGTGGCTCGGTCGGGTATGACCTCCCGGAAGTCATACTCGAAAAGGCCGCTCTGCTGATTCAGGGCGCTGCCGGTTATCCTTGCGGTGAACTGCATCCGGCGAACTCCCAGACAGCTTCGGGGAACTCCTTCAGCCACTGCCCTCCGGGAGCGGGCAGCAGCTCGGTATCGTAGGCGTTCTGCCCCAGCACGGCGGGGCCGCCCAGGACCGTATTGGTGCCGGGCCAGATGGGAGTGCCTTCGAGGGCGGCGGTCCCGGCGGCGGCGTTCCCCGTGTAAGTGGGGAGCGAAGGGAAACGGCTCTGCCAGTAGAGGGTCTTGCCGTCTATGTCCCTCATAGGCTCCGCGGGGCGCACCTTCTGATTCCAGTCAAAAGCCCGCAGGTGGAAGGAAAAAACCGCCTGACAGGTGGGCGCCTCCTGGGTGCTGTTGGCCGTCTGGGTGTAGGACCAGCCCACGAACTTGGCGCACCCGGGGCTCACGGCCCCGAGCCCGGGGCAGCCGTAAATGGAAAGATCCCACGGATACATATTCACCGTGTTCACCTGCGCCGTCACCGTTGCCACGGGCAGCGCCATATTGTAGGTGCCGGACAGGGTGAGGATCGTGTAAGGGATATAGAGGGGCCGGTCCTCTGCCGGCAGCGGCGCGCCCAGATTCTGCCAGAGGGTCATGCCCCGATAGCGCTCGGTCATTACGGCGCTTTTGACGTTCACGCTGAAGTTGAAGCGCCCCGAGCCGGCCTGCCCGTCCTTGTTGGAGCAGGTGACGGTGATCTCTGCCAGGCGCACTCCCCGGTGGGAGAGCTCCATGTCCCGGAAGTCCACGCCTTTGATGATAAGCCCGTCGGTGTCGGTGAGCCCGGGGCAGATGTCCGCGTAGGGCAGCCCAGTCCTCAGCGAGGCATAGTTTCCGGCCAGCATATCGGCGTAGGAGCCGTAAAAGACCGCCTGCCCCTCCACGTAGCCCTCCCGGTCCACGGCGCACTTCAGCGGCTTTGCCAATAACAGATCATATTCCATACGCGTTCCCTCCCGGCATTCGCACTCTGTTCCGTTCGTCCTCGAGGGCCGTCATCAGCCCCGCCACGCTTCTCGATATCTCTTTCAGAAAGGCCAGGCTCTCCGCCGTGTCGCCCTTCTCCCCCCGGGCCTCTTTGATCAGCGCCCGCAGGGCCTCATAGTCGCCGGGCGCAAGCCGCTCCCGGACAGCCGTCTCTCCCCGGAGGCTCAGGGCCTCCCGCTGCCGGCTCCATTCCAGAGCCAGTGGATCGGCGGGGGCGTCCTCCTGTGAGTAAAGGCTGGTCACCGCCAGGCCGATGGGCCCCCGGCTCCAGAGCCGGGGATCCGTGTAGCGGCCGGCACCCTTCCGGACTCTTTCGGCAAAGGCCCGGTCCTCACGCTCGGCGGTATCGGACCACTTGTCCGCGTCCTTCAGGTATTCTTTGAAAGGGGCGCTCTCGCCGGTATAATACTCCCTGCGGGCTTTGTCCTCTTCTTTTTCCCTTTGGGCCAGGGTCTTGGCCAGAGCCTGACGGCTCTCCGCCTCTTCCTGCATGTAGCGCCAATAGGCTTCCTCCAGCATGCCCTGCTTCAGCCGCTCTCCCTCGGGGCCGGGGTTCTTACGGAAGACCTCGTTGGCCTTCCGGGCCGAATCTTCGTATTCGTAGTAGCTTTTCAGATCCTTGGCGTATTTCTGCCAGTAGGGGTCAAAGACACCCATATACCCGGCATAGGCGCCCACGGGGTCGGGATTGCCCTCCTTCCGGAGGCTGGCGTCGGAGCGCGCCCGTTCCCTCTCTTTGTCCATGCTCTCACGGAACTTCTCGCCGGCAAGCCAGGCCCTTTGGCCCTTTTCGTAGTCCTGCAGCTCCGGATCGTTGGAGGCCTTATACAGGCTTTTTTCCAGATCAAAGTAGGCTTTATACTTGCGGACAGAGAGGGGCACGTCGTCCGCCTCTTCCCAGTAGGACCGGGCAAAAGAGTCGGCGTCTGACAGCCGCCCCCAGGCGGAGGTCATCAGCTCCTCCCGGAGCTTGCTCCCTCTCTGGCTCGTCATTTCCTCCAAAACCCGGCGCGTTCCCGCGCTTTCCTCCGCCAGCTCCTGCAAAGAGGGCTGCAGCCTCCGCCCGAAAGCGTCGGCCGCCCTTATGCCCTGAGGCGAGGCAGCTTCGATCCGCTGCGCTTCCGCGCTGTTTTCCCTCAGGGTCATCTCGATCCATTCCCGGCTTTCCCTCTCGTGCATCTCACGCAGCCAGCGCGAGAAGCCGTCCAGCAGCTCCCTGAAGCTTGCCCAGGCTTCCCCGGGTGAAAACGTAGCCATGCTTCCCTCCTATTTGAAGGCCTGGTGCATAAGGGTGATAAGCCCTATCCTGTCACCAAAGACCTTTTTCATCTGCCGGATGGCGTAGTGGCGCCGCTCCTTGATCGCTCCCTGAGTGAGCTTTTTACCCTCTGCCAGCGAGGGAAAGTATTTGTCCACCGCCTCCGCTATCTTGCTGTCGGCGCAGCCCTGAACGTGCAGACCTATGAGAAACACGTTGAGCTCGCTGAGGCCGATCTTCTCGCACAGGTACAGTATCTCGGAGTTGCAGAGCTCCGTGAAGAAGTCCTCGTCTATGAGCTCCGGCTCCATGTCCGGCTTCGGCATTATCGCCTTGTGGCATCTTTTATCCTGAGTCATAACAACTATCCTTTATATCCTTAAGTCAGTGTATCCAGATTCCTTTCAGTCCCGCATTTTGCGGGTGAGGCTTGCATTTATTTAATTTTTATTTACAGAGTTGTTTATTTATATATGGGGTGAGAATATCTCACCTTTTTTCGGTGGTAATTTCTCACCTTTTCGGTGAGATTTTATAGTTGTCCGCAGCCCTGTCAGCATGGGATGATCACTGTGTCCGGCGGACATTCCGGCTCCTCAGGCACACCTTCAAGTCCGGCTATGAAATGCTCTGCTCTGAGGTTCAGAAGCGCAAGGCATACTTTTTTCATATCCAGCTGAAGGATAAGCCTGGGCCGCTCCTCCGAGACGGAAAGAAGCCCCTTCTCCTGCAATGCCCTGACAGCCTTTACGGCGCATGATTTGTCAATCGAGCACCACCGGGCGATCACACCATAACTGGCTTTGCACTTGGTTTTATGAAACCCTGCTGTGTAGCGAACCAGAAACAGCATCACCTTTGCCTCGTTGGGCTTGAGTATGCAAAGGGTCCTCAAAAGCGTATTGTTTACCTGAGTATATCCGGTCATCACTTGCCCTCCTTTTCCGGGGCAGGCTTCTTTTTCTTCACCGTGAGGGCCTTTGACACGCGCTCGGCGGAGTATTTCTCATACGCCTCCGGCAGGGCTTCCTTCAGTTTTTTCGTGTCCAGACAAACGGACTTCCGTTCTCTGAGAGTCACCGTATAATCCCCTGCCTCGGCCGCGCCGCAGCCGCCCATGGCCTGCAATATGCCTGCCTCTATGTCTTTCGCTTTGCCGGCGAGCCTTGCCGACTCGTCCTTCAGGCGCTCCCTCTCTTCAATGAGGGGCGCCAGCTCCGGCAGAAGCTTTGTCTCTTCATCTTTTCCTTCGGCCTCGGAGATCAGGTCCTCCCTGTCCTCCGCTTTCGCTTCCGGTTCTTCGCCGCCCTCCACGTTCCGGCTCCAAAACTCCCGGGCGCACCGTCTGAGGCGCTCAATGTATTCCCCGTTGCGGCGGGTCTCCTTAATCCTCAGCTCCTGTCCTCCGATGAGCACGGCAACGTAGGCCTTGTCAAAGCCTGTGATCCCCAGATACCACTGCACCTGGGCATAGACGGCCGGGGGCAGCTCCTCCCCGTCCCATTCGGCGCCGGAATAAAGGCCGCA
>JAFZNQ010000117.1 GCA_017552965.1 Abditibacteriota bacterium
CGGCGTTTGGCCATTTCCGGGAAGGGATCTCGGGGGGGACCCGTCTGACTCATCCTTGCTCACGCTTGCGTGAGAAGGCAGACGGGGAGGACCCGGTCCTCGGTCCTGACATAAAGACCGGATAAGAGCACGGACCGTTCCGAGGATGAAACAGTTTTCTTTACCTCGTCCTTTGTCGTCACTCGTTCAGGCAAGGGGGGCTTCCCCCCTTCGCATACCCCCCTTTTTTCGTGGGTATTGCATATTTTGCCCCAGCGAAACTTTTTTCGCCGGGGACCCCGTACACACCCGCCCGGGTTGAACAGCTCGTCTCCGGACCACTCTCCTTGGGGCCCCCGCAAAATCGAATGATTTTGTGGGGTGAGAGCGAGCAGGGCCGGCTGCCCCGGACCCCGTCTGCGCGCCCGCCCTTCGCTCTGCGGCGAGGCAAGTCAGAAGCTGCAGACTTGCTATTCTCGCCTTGCGCCTTCGGCGACGCTTGACCGGTCGCTTGAGCAGGGGCTGCGCCCCTCCCACCCCGGGTGATCCGACGCTCCTCTTTCTATCGATGCTCTGCTTTGTCCCGGTAAAGATGTGCTTTTGGCGGGCGCGCAGCGCCTGCCCACACACATTTCACTCCCGCATCGGCCTGCCGTTGCTCTCTCTTGACCACGCCGTTGCCGGGCTGGTATAATAAAGGATGGGGAGCTTGCTTACGCAGGCTGAGAGGAAGCCCGGCTTCGACCTTTGACCTGATCCGGATAATGCCGGCGTAGGCTGCGAACGAATATGCGTCCCCCGGGGCGCTTTTTTTTGTGAGGACAACATGCACACTGCTTTGACTATTGCGGGAAGTGATTCCATAGGCGGCGCCGGCATTCAGGCCGACATAAAGACCATGACCATGAACGGGGTGTATGCCATGAGCTGCATCACGGCCCTGACCGCCCAGAACACCCTGGGAGTTACTGCCATACACGACGTGGATCCGGAGTTTCTCGGCGCTCAGCTCAAGGCTGTGTTTGAGGACATCGTGCCCGACAGTGTCAAGGTAGGCATGGTGTCGTCCGCCCATCTTATACGGCGCATTTCCCTCGCTCTCGGGGAATATGAGCCCCGCACCGTGGTCATAGATCCCGTGATGGTGTCTGCCAGCGGCTCCGTGCTCATTTCCGATGACGCCATCGACACCCTGAAGGAGTCCCTGCTGCCTTTCGGCAGCGTCCTCACTCCCAACGTCTATGAGGCCGCGCTCTTGTCCGGCAGGGAGATCCATTCTCCCGGGGATATGGAGCTGGCTGCCGAGGCTATCTACCGCCTTTTCGGCGCCCCCTGTCTGGTAAAGGGAGGGCACGGCGTCAATGACGCCAACGACTTCCTCTTCGGACCGGACGGCGGCTGCTGGTTCGAGGGAACGCGGATAGACAACCCCAATACTCACGGGACCGGGTGCACTCTGTCCTCTGCCATTTGCGCCGATCTGGCCAAGGGCTTCGGACTCGCGGAGAGCATACAGATGGCCAAGAGCTACGTGTCCGGCGCTCTGGGAGCCATGCTGGACCTGGGCCATGGCAAGGGTCCCGTGCGCCACAACTTCGACCTCTCCGGCAAATACGCCGCCCGGGCATAGCAGACGAAATAATCAGCCGGCCTCGGGCCGGCTGTCTGTTTTGATGCGGTGATCTGCCGCAAAGGATGCGGAGGTCTTCAAAAGTCCACCAGGTATATGCCTATGGCGATCTTTGTATAGGTGCCCTGTTTTTCGACGCCCGTGATCCTGGCTGCCAGGAGCTTGCCTGCGTCCATGAGCCGCGAAAAGATGACGTTGTCTTTTTCGGGCACGTAGCCCAGCTTTTTGCCGCTGTCCGTCAGGACCAGGATAGCCTTGGCGTCGTATTTGTTGTCTTCTCTCTGCAGAGTCAGCTTGTCTCCGGTCCTGATGGTATCCAGCACGCTCTTGTCCTTCAGATGGGAGGTGCCCGCCACGAAGGTGTCAAAGAGGTGTATCTCCTCTATCAGGGGCTTGAGCAGCTCGCCCAGGCCTTTTTCTTCTATGACCGTAACCAGGGAGCTCTCAGGGTTTTGCTTGGCCAGCTTGTCGGACATTTGTTATCCTCCTTGATCCTGCAGTCTGTCTATCACCTGCTGCAGCTCTTCCGCATGCCTGAGATATGCTTCTGTTTCTTCCTTCAGCTCTGCGGTCTTGTTTTCCGTTTCCTCCGGATCCTCGATGATATAGCGCAGGATCCAGGGCTCCGTGGTCATGATCTCTTCTATCTCTGCCCTCAGCTCGATGATCCTGCCCTTTATGTCGGGGATGTCGATCTGCAGTCCGTCCCTGCCCATATCCGTCAACAGCCTGTTTGCCAGTATCTCCAGCTCACTGAGCAGCTTGGCGTCATTGGCGTAGTAGGCCTCTGTTATGCTCAGCCACAGCTCCTTCAGGGGTCCGTCGGATCCTGTCTCGCGGCATATATCGGGATGGAGACGCTTTGCCAAGCGCCGGTAGATCTGCTTGCTCTTTTCCACGTCCTCCGCGGAGGACCGCTCCGCTTTTGCGGCCCGGGCTGCATCTTCCTGCATCTGCAGCAGTCTGTCCCGGTACACCTCCATCTCCTTTTGGATCCGGGCCAGCATTTCCTTCCTGTCCGGCTGCTCGCCCCGGTTGAGGGCTGCCTGGATAAAGGCGATGATCTTTTTGCACCTGATACATTCCACCTTTGCCCGGTAGTTCTTGACCATCAGATCGCCGAACAGCTGCAGATACTCGATGCGTATGGAGACCGCTTCCTTTTTCAGAGCGTCTCTTTTGACCAGCAGGTTCGTGTATTCGAGAGTGTCCGGATCGGAGGCTTTGACTATGTTCATTGGTCTATCCCGTAAACTGTGATATATTCGTAAAGGGCGGTGATGGGCTCGCCCTCTATCTCTGCCTTGGCGAAAAAGTCGTCTATGGTGCGGAACCACCTGTCTCCGAGGCGTATCCCCAGTCCGTCGCCGTCGGGGACTGCTTCCGCTTCATAGTCCTTACCGCCATAGCGGAGCAGCGCCTTTGCGGGGGAGGCGAACACGTGATACAGGTCGTATATGTCCGCGTTCCGGGGATCAAAGGGGCGGAGGGCGTAGATGCCCTCTATCAGCCATTTCATGATGGTCAGGTTGCCGAAAAAAGGGTTGCGGGCTATCCTCTCCGCCAGGACTCCCCTGGCCGTATCCCGGAGCTCCAGGGCTTCGGCGGTCCTGCCCTCTTTGTCGTATATCCCGGCCAGACGGGAATAGATCTCCGGCAGGTGTTCGCCGGGCTTTTTGTAAAGGTCTTTGATGATGGACGCGTATTTGTCATAGTCCCGCTCTACCCAGTAGCCGTTTTTGTACATATCGGCCACCTTGTAGGCCGCCGCAGTGTCACCCATTTTGGCCGCCCTGTCAAAGTAATAAAAGGCCTTTTCGTAGTTCTTTTCCCCGGTCCTGCCGTAGTACCAGATATAGCCCAGATCCGAGATGGCGTATATGTTGTCGTATTCGGCCGCCTGCTCGTAATACTTCAGGGCCAGGTCAAACAACCGCTGTCTGTAGTAGTGGGCTCCCAGCTCCACCATGCAGTTGGGATTCTCGGTCTTCTCTATAAGGAAGCCCATAGCTTCGGTGAACATAAAGGAGTCTTCTTCCGAGGGATTGGAGAGATGATAGAATCGTCTGCGTATTTTTTCGGCTTCGCGAATGGTCATATGTTTCCTCCTTAATAGCTGTTGCCAGGCGCCGGCATTGCGATGGGTCCGGGCTGTAAAAAAGCTCCTTTGCCGGACGGCAAAGGAGCGTGTGTTCTGGGAGCGGGGACAGGATTTGAACCTGTGACCTCCGGGTTATGAGCCCGACGAGCTACCAGCTGCTCCACCCCGCGTTGACATTTATATTATACCACAGAAGGCGCGGTTTGTAAAGAGGCCCGGGGCAAATAGCGAAAAAAGAGGACCGTTTGACACCCCGCCCGCTTTTGGGGTATAATATATATACAAACTAATATATTTGACTGCAAGGAGAGTATTATGGACTTTGAGCCTTTGTTCTACGCAGACAAGCTGCGCCTCGTCAACCCTTCCGGATGCATAGGGGTAGTGTGTCTGTGGACCAAACAGGAACATGCTCTGAAAAAGCTGGCCGAGGCGGGGATCGATCTGGGGCCCTCGTCAAAGGTGGCCCTGATAGGCAACCTGTACGGCAACGGCATTTCCGAGCTGGCTGCCAATCTGATGTATAACCCCCAGATACAGGGGTTGCTCATATGCGGCTCCAACATGTCCGGCTCTGCCGAGGACCTGATAGCCCTGTACACAGACGGCATACGCGAGACCGAGCAGCTGGGCTGCAGGGTCAGGGTCATAGCCGGCAGGGACCGGGTGGTGAACAACGCCCTGGATATGTCCCTCGCAAGTCAAAAGCCGGTCCTCTGCTACGCCGGAGACTTCTCTTCTCCCGACACTCTGACAAAAGCCGCGGATTTCGTCAACGGCTTCACACCCTCTCCCGTGACCTCCGAACGTATAGCCATCACCATGGAAAAGCCTGCGGTGACAGTGTGTCCCACGGAGCCCCGCAGCCTGGTCATCACCCGGGACGACCCTCTGAGCGCCTGGCGGGAGCTGGTGTTCTGCCTCAACAGGTTCGGGGTCCCCGTGATGCTCAGAAAAGGGGAGCGGCGGGAGCTGCAAAACGTGAAGGTGGTCATCCGGGACTTTGACGTCGATGAGGAAGAGCTGAAGAAATACGGCTTCAGGCTCTCCGAGCTGGAGGACTACCGCCAAAAGCTGCTCTCCGGCTATCTGCCTCCGGACCAGGAATACACCTACGGCAACCGCATCAGGGAATACTTCGGCTTTGACTTTCTGGAGAACACCATAGACAAGCTGTCGGCCTATGTGAATGACCGGGACTGCTATCTGTCCCTGTGGGACCCCAAGCGCGACACCTACGGCAAAGACGCTCCCTGCATGGTGAGCCTCTTTTTCAGAGTCTTTCAGGGCGAGCTGACCCTCACTGCGTTTTTCCGCACCCACAACGGGATGGACGCTTGGCTGAAAAACGCCTGGGGCATCAGGGGCCTGCAGGAATACGTGGGGGGCAGGCTGGGAATGAAATGCGGCCCCCTGACCGTCATCAGCCACAGCATCAGCATCGACACCACCAGAGGCGATTTTGCCCAGAGGGTGGCTGCCGGCAAGCAGTTTGCCCTGCACACCGACTACAACGGTCAGGTGGAGATAGGCATAGAGGATGGCGAGATAGTGGTCACCCACGCCCGCCCGGACGGGACTCCCATCAACGTTTACCGGGGGACCGTGACCGAGCGGCTCCAGCATGAGCTGTATCGGGACCGGGTCCTGTCGGACATAGAGCACGCCATCTTCGTGGGCAGAGAGCTGGAAAAGGCCAAGGCGGTCCTGGATGACCGCATCTCCGGGGAGGAGCGGCCCGCGGCGGCTCCCCGGCGGACCCGGCAGCTCTCCACCGGCTGTCCCACGGAGCCCCGGAGCCTGGTTATCACCCGGGACGACCCTCTGAGCGCCTGGAAGGAGCTGGTGTTCTGCCTCAACAGGTTCGGAGTCCCCGTCATGCTCAGAAAAGGGGAGCGGAGTGAGCTGCAGAACGTAAAGGTGGTCATACGGGATTTTGAGATCAGCGAGGACAAGCTTGCCGGCTATGGCTTCAGCATGTCCGAGCTGGAGGACTACCGCAGAGAGCTCTTCCGGGAGGAGCTTCCGGAGGGAGCCGAATACACCTGCGGCAACCGCATCAGGGAATACTACGGCTTTGACTTTTTGCAGTGTGTCACAGACAAGCTGTCCGTGTATTCCAACGACCGGGACTGCTATCTGTCCCTGTGGGACCCCAAAAAGGACACCTTCGGCAGGGACGTCCCCAGTCTGGTGAGCCTGTTTTTCCGGGTCTTTCAGGGCGAGCTGACCCTGACTGCCTCATACCGCAACCACAACGTGACGGACGCCTGGCTGAAAAACGTGTACGGCCTCAGAGGCCTGCAGGAATACGTGGGAAAAAAGCTGGAGCTTGAGTGCGGCCCTATGACCGTGATCAGCATGTCTGTCAGCATCGACGCCAAAAGGAGCGACTTTGCCCGGAGAGTGGCCGGAGAAAAGGGCTTTGCCCTGAATATGGACTACAACGGCCAGGTGCTCATCATGCCGGTGGACGGTGAGATAGTGGTCACCCACACCCGCCCGGACGGGACTCCCATCAGGGTGTACAAGGGGACGGACACGGCTATGCTCCAGCATGAGCTGGCCCGGGACAACGTCCTGTCGGACATCAATCACGCCATCTACATAGGCAGAGAGCTGGAAAGAGCCCGGGCGGCCCTGGAAAAGGGCGCGGAATACGTCCAGGCATAGAGAGGCAGCCGGCAGGGCCGGCTGCTTTTTTTCTGTGACGTCAGAGTTCTATGGCCACGGCCCGCACCGGCGAGCTGTCGCAGGGGATGCTCAGGGGAAAGGCCGCAAAGACAAAGCGCGCGCCTGCCAGCTCCCGGGGGATGACCAGCCCCTCCACCAGAGGTATATCTTTTTCCTGCAGGGCGTTGTGACAGCGAAAGCCCGGCAGGGAGTCCACCGAGGGGACGTCCGTGGCCACCAGTCTGAAGCCCCGGTCCAGTATATACCTGCACAGCGCGTCGGAAAAGCCCGGAAAATCCAGCAAAAAGCTCTTGCCGTCCCGGGTCTTCCTCTGCCAGAAGGTGGCCACCACCAGTATCCCGCAGCCCTCCGCCTCGCAGTCCGGCGCCTGTATCAGTCCGTCCCTTATCTCCGGAGCCACGCACAGGGCTTCTCCATAGAAGGTGGAAAGGGGGAAGGAATCGATCTCCCTGCCGCCGGGAAAGGCGTGCCGGGGAGCGTCTATGTGGGTGCCTATATGGCTGCCCGTCTGCAGATAGGTGGTCTGGGGGCAGGCCTGGGTCACGGTCATGGAGAGGGGATCGTCGCCGGGATAGGTCAGGGTGTCCGGCCCCAGAGGCTGCGAAAGATCGGTGATTTTCATATGCACGTCCTGTCAAAAGATATTCACCTCTATTATACCACAGCTTTCCGGGCGGGAGCTCCGGCCGGGGCCAAAACTATTTTGACGCCGCCTCAAAAAAAAATAGTATTACGGTTGAAATAGACGCGTGCGGGTGGTATAATAATAATGTGTGTGTTCGCAGTACAACGGAATACATTATCAGATAGTTTGGGGCGATAAGGTCCGATTGAGGAGTTGTAGGTTAAATGCCTGTAGTAGAAAACGATATCAACATGGAAGACGTAATGGCTACTCTTCCTACCGAAGACAAGCAGTTAAGAAAGGGCGAGCTCGTAGAGGGCGAGGTGGTCCAGGTCAACAAGGACGAGATCCTGATCAACCTGACCAGCTATTCTCTCAAGTCCGAAGCGAGAATGCCTCTGGATCAGCTGACATCCGACAGCACTGTCACGAGCTGCGAGGAGCTGGTCAAGGTCGGCGACATCATCAAGGCCAGAGTCATAGTGCCTTCCGGCAAGAACGGCATCATTCTGTCCAAGAAGAGCGCGGACTACGATCTTCGCTGGGATGAGATCAAGGATATATACGAAGAGGGCAGGATAGTCAAGGCTGTCGCCAAGGAAGCCGTCAAGGGCGGTCTGGTGGTGGACATACTGGGCTACAGCGCCTTTTGTCCCGCATCTCAGGTGGCCGGGAAGTATGAAAACTTTGCCAAGCATGCCGGAGAGGACATGGAGTTCAAGGTCATAGAGATCGACAAGGCAAAGAGAAGGATCATCCTGTCCAACCGCAAGGTGGTCAACGAGCGCAGACAGGCTGCCAAGCGGGCCTTCTGGGACAACATCCAGGTGGGCGAAGAGCGCGAAGGCACTGTCAAGAGCGTGCTTCCCTACGGCGTGTTTGTGGATATCGGCGGCTTTGAAGGCATGCTCCATATCAGCGAAATGAGCTGGAACCGCATCTCCGATCCTTCCAAGATGTTCAAGGTGGGAGACAAGGTCAGAGTCATAGTGCTCAGCTTTGACGAGACAAAGCAGAGAGTGTCTCTGGGCCACAAGCAGCTGCTGCCCGATCCCTGGCGCTTCGTCAAGGAAAACATCGTGGAGGGCGCCGAGTTCACCGGCAAGATCACCAGAATAGTGGCCAAGGCCGCTTTTATGGATATGGGCAACGGTTTCGAGGGCCTTATCCCTATCTCCGAGATGGCCAACGAGCGCATCGAGACCCCCGACAAGGTATTGTCCGAGGGTGAGGAAAAGACCGTGCTGGTCAAGCAGGTCATCGACAAGGACCGCAAGGTGATACTCTCCATCAAGGCCCTTCTGCCGGCTCCCGAGCGTCCTCAGAGAAGGCACGCCGCCGTCAGCGACAACGATGATTATGACAAGGACTTCGGATACGCCGGCCACGAAGAGGGCGGAGCATCCACCAGCATCGGAGATCTCTATGGAGATCTGCTCAAATCTACAGGCGAAGACGAAGAAGGATAATCCATACGTCAAACAGGAGTGCTGTGTTATCACGGCACTCTTTTATTAAATCACGACACAGCCGAGCCCGGCAACAAGGACAGACACAAATGAAAGGCATTTATTCGAAAGCGGCCATTACCCGGAAGCAACAGTATCCCGCAGGCGACGTGCGCAATTATGCTCACCTGGTGCGAAAAGAGACCTGGCTGGAAAAGGAATTCCGCACCGGCTACTACGTGGACCGGGTCCAATTTACCGAGGGTGAGATATGGACCGACGCCATACAGGCGGCTCTCGACGAAAACAAGCGCGTTTACGTCCCCTATTTCCCCAACAGACTGTACATAGACAAGACCCTTTATATCGGGTCCGGCACCACCCTTGAGGTGTGCGAGGGCACCGTGATCTCCCTGAAGCCGGACAGCAACTGCTGTATGCTGACCAACAAGAACTTCAAGGTGAGCCGCAGCGTCTTCGAGTTTGACTGCCCCGATACGGATATCTGCATCACAGGGGGGACCTGGTCCCTGACCAACAATGGCAGCTACGGCGGCAACGGCAACGAATCCGGCAAAGTCCGGGACAGCGCCGGGGTGGAGCACAACGCCTTCTCGGTGATGAGCTTTACCAACGTCAAGGGGCTGCGGATAAGCAACCTCACCTTTTACGACATTACCCCCTTTGCCCTTTACGTCAGCGGCATAGAAGACTTTGATATAGAGAATCTGAAGTTTGACAAGTGCTACCGGGACGGCGTGCACGTCTGCGGCCCCGCCTCCGGGGGCAGGATACGCAACCTGACGGGCGTCACAGGAGACGACTTTGTGGCCCTCAACGCCTACGACGACTTTGGCTGCGCCCTGAGCCTGGGCAAGATAGACCACGTGCTGGTGGAAAACATAGCCTCCACTCCCGGATGGATGTGGAGCGAGAACAGGCTCCTGGCGGGAATATTCATTGCGGAGGACGGCAGGGAGATAGACTGCAGCGTGGAAGACTGCACCTTCCGCAACTGCCGGGGCTTCCACACCTACAAGGGATATCTGCAGGCCAATCTGGTGCCCGCTCCAGTTGACCGGCCGGACCGGTCCGGGCATATGGACAACCTGACCTTTGAAAACATATTCGTGGACTATATACAGCCCTCTGACTACTATACGGTCAAGCGCTCCGCCTTTGAAATGGGCACCAGCTGCAACAACTTTACGTTTCGCAATATATACTTCAGCTTCCCTCTGGGGGACCCCGAATACGGCGACTGGAGCTGCGTGACCTTTGGCCCCTCCTTCGCTGCTTTTCTGGATTCCAGAGGCATTATGCCCAGCAGGAATATCAGGTTTGAAAACGTGTTCCACCGGGTCGGCGGACGATACGTGGAGGCCGATCCTTCCCTTTGCGCCAGAGTGGTCACTGCCGAAGAGGACGGCGAGGTCATAGGCAAGGGCACTGCAACAGAAATCTATTATAACGAGGAAGATAAAAATGAGTAAAAAATTCAGGATAGGCTTGGTGGGAACAGGCTCCATCTGCAATTACGCCCACATACCCGCTCTGAAAAACATGCCCGAGATCGAGATAGCCGCTATCTGCGACATCGATCCCAAGGCGCTGGACAACACCAAGAAGAACCTGGGCAACGACACTATACCCGCGTTCCTCAGCCACAAGGACATGCTGGGCGCCCGTCTGGATCTGGATGCGGTGCACATCTGCACCCCCAACTACGCCCACTCGCCCATAGCGGTGGACTTTCTGGGAGCGGATATACACGTATTCTGCGAGAAGCCCATTTCCATGACCCGGGCCGAGGCTCAGAAGATGCTGGACGCCGAGAAGAAGTCCAAGGCCGTGCTGTCCGTGGGACACTGCTGGCGCTACAACAACGAAATGGTGGCTCTGAAGAAGTTCGTGGACGCAGGCCGGCTGGGTGAGATATACTACGCCAAGGCCATATCCAACCGCCGCAGAGGCATCCCCGGCTGGGGTGTGTTCTGCGACCTGGAGAAGCAGGGCGGCGGCTGTATGATAGACTGCGGCTGCCACGCTCTGGACACTGCTCTCTGGCTCACCGGCAACCCCAAGCCCGTGTCCGTCAGCGGATGCAGCTACTCCAAGCTGGGCAACAATAAGGATATCGCCGATATGGGAGGCGACTGGGCCTGGGACAGGGACACCTTCAACATAGAGGACTTCTGCACCGGTCTGGTGAAGTTTGAGAACGGTATGACCATGTATATCGAATCCAGCTTTGCCGCCCACATAGAGAAGGATTACTTCGGCGTGCAGCTCATAGGCGACAAGGGCGGAGCCACCACGGCCCCCCTGAAGATATACACCGACGAGAACAAGGTGATGCTCAACATCACTCCCGCCCATCTTCAGCCCTCTTCGCCCCACGCAGACGAGATCAAGGACTTTTACACCGCTCTGGCTGAAGGCGGGGAAATACCCATCAAAGCCTGGCAGGCCTACGACGTGATCAGCATCATAGACGCTATATACGAGTCCGGCCGCACCGGCGAGACCATCAGGCTCTGACGGGCTTACGATCGGGATCTGGAAAAGCATCCCGGAAAATGTGTTCTGCCCGGACTGTCCGGGCAGAACAGTTTTTTTTGTCGCAAGTCACACGATCCGTATCACCTGACAATAAACACTTCGGAGGCGTTGTTTGTGGGGTCGTGGGAATCGCCAAAGAATTTCTTTTCCATACGAAAGCCTGCGAACTCAATTATGATGATCGTCATATTCCCCGCGTCTACCCAGGTGTATTCTGTGTTGGAGGTTCTGTGCTGTGTTACATCGCAGGGGCCCAACAGGGCCTCCACATCCCCGAGGGTCATGGCGCCTGTGATCTTCAGATAGTTGTCTTTGGTGACGAGCGGATTCTTGGTGGTCACGCACGTCATGCTGCCCTGAGCTGCTCCGATCGCTGAGGTTCGTTCTTCTTCAAGGACTTTGGCGCGGACGTGTAAGATGACGCCGCACAGTATCAAAAGCGCGATAGCTATTGCTGCTCCGACGCCGATAAAAATACGCTTCTTTTTCGCTAAATCCATATCGCTTGCTCTTCTCCCTGATTATTATAATTGCTGCAGAGATGTATATCTCTTCATGTACTTATTATATCATTTTTTTTTTCTGAAATCAAGCGGCGGCGTTTTGGGCGATGAGGTAATGTCATACGCCTGCGAAAGACAGCCGGGCGCACACGGCTCCTTTCTATTGAATATGGAGAGCGTTTTTGCTATAATATATATTTGGAATAAGTAGTTTTTCGAGGATAAATATGGCAGAATTTGCAGAATTAGAGCTTCTTCTGAAGGAAGCCACCGACCGAATAAAGCAGGCGCTGCACACAGAGGAGCTGGAAGCGGCAGTCACCGGTTATCTGGGCCGCAAGGGCGAGCTCACCGGGCAGCTGAGAAAGATAGCCACTCTCCCCAAGGAGCAGAAAAAGGATTTTGGCCAGAGAGTCAATCAGATCAAGGACGCCCTCACAGCTCTCGCAGAGGCCAGGAGAGAGCAGCTCGCCGACTCCGAAAAGGCTGCCAGACTGCAGGCAGAGGCCGTGGACGTCACTTTGCCGGGCAGGCTCTTCCGCACCGGGCACACCCACATCATGTTTGACACCATATTCAAGGTGAAGGAAGTCTTTGCGGGTATGGGCTACGAGATAGTGGAAGGCCCCGAGATAGAGTATTATAAATACAATTTTGAAGTTCTGAATTATCCTCCCGAGCACCCGGCCATGGACGAGCAGATGTCCTTTTATATCACTGACGAAAGGCTGCTCCGCACCCAGACCACGGCTTATCAGGGCCGTCAGATCCCCCTGCATTCCATTCCCATGAAGGTCTGCACCGTAGGCAAGTGCTACAGAAGGGAGAACGTGGACGCCACTCACGGTCACACCTTTCATCAGGTGGACTGCTTCTGCATAGACAAGGGCATCAGCATGGCCGACCTGAAGGGCACGCTGCAGGAATTTGCCTCTCAGATGTTTGGCAAGGACGTGAAGGTGCGGTTCCGCCCGGACTTCTTCCCCTTCGTGGAGCCCGGCGCCGAGATCGCCATCAGCTGCGTGCTGTGCGGCGGCAAGGGCTGCAACGTGTGCAAGGGCTCCGGCTGGCTGGAGCTGGGCGGCGCCGGCATGATACACGAAAACATCCTGACCGCCATGGGCATCGACCCCAACGTGTATTCGGGCTTTGCCTTCGGACTGGGCATAGAGAGGACCCCTATGCTCCAGAGAGGCATAAAGGACCTGAGGCTGTTTACCGAAAACGACTTGAGATTTTTGAGGCAACTGTAAAATGAAATTAGCTGTTTCCTGGTTGAAGGATTTTGTACATACGGGCACCGATATCGATTCTCTTGCCGCCGCCATCACCATGAACGGTCTGGAGGTGGAGGAGTCCTACGTTCTGGGCCCCGAGGATTTTGCCGCCGCCGGCGGCGCGAAGGCCGAAGAGCTGTGCTGGGACGTGAAGGTGACCCCCAACAGAGGCGACTGGCTGTCCATACTGGGCGTGGCCCGGGAGGTGGCCATAGTCAACAACGCTCCCATCCGGATGCCCGAGGTCAGGGACGTCCCCATGGGCAAGTGTCCCGTGAGCATCAATATAGCCACGGACAAATGCCGGAGATATATAGGTGTGGCCATCAACGGAGTGCGCCTGGCTCCCTCGCCGGACTGGATGGCAAACAGGCTCATCGCGGCAGGCATGCGGCCCATCAACAACGTGGTGGACATCACCAACTACTGCATGCTGGAGCTGGGGCAGCCCTTCCACGCCTTTGACAGACGGTTCATCAAGGGCGACGAGATAAACGTGCGCCAGGCCTCGGAAGGGGAGAAGCTCACTACCCTGGACGAGACGGAAAGAGTCCTGGATGCAGGTATGATGGTCATAGCAGACAGCGCCGAGCCCGTGGCTCTGGCCGGCATTATGGGCGGCCTGGGCTCGGAAATACGGGAAGACACGGCGGACATCTTTCTGGAGACTGCCATATTTGACTGCACCAACGTGCGCCGCACCTCCAAAAAGCTGAATCTGTCCACCGAGAGCTCTTACCGTTTTGAGCGCACCGTGGATGAAGATATGGCCCTCTATGCTGCCAAAAGAGCCGTGAGCCTCATTCTGGAGCTGGCGGGCGGCGTGATCGAGGGCGGCATGGACGACGTATATCCCGAGCCTTTGGAGCCCCGGATCATCATCTCCAACCCCGAGCGCATCAACACCATGCTGGGCATGGACCTGGACCCCGGCTTTATGGCGGAATGTCTGAACATCGGTCTGCTGCCCACTGTGATAAAGGACGGCTTTCTGGTCACCGAGGTCCCCGCTTACAGGACCGACCTGGTGAAGCCGGTGGATATGGTGGAGGAAGTGGGCAGAGTCTTCGGCTATGACAAGATCGGCACCACTATGCCCAGGACCGACAATGCCGGCAGACAGTCTCCCGAGAGCCTGTTTCATCTGAAGCTGAGGCAGACCCTGCTGAGCGTGGGCGGCCAGGAAATACTGACCCACAGCATGATCAACTCGGATCAGAACGCCTTTTTTGAGAATGCGGCCAGCCAGGTCAAGGTGCGCAACGCCCTGTCAGGAGAGCTGGACGCCATGAGGCTGAGCCTGATCCCCAACGCTCTGGAGGTCATCACCACCAATCAGGCCCATCAGGAAAACGACATCAACCTCTTTGAGATAGCCAAGGTCTATTTCGTCAACGACGAGGGCGTCATAGACGAGGCTATGAGGGTGTCCGGCGCCGCTGCGGGAGGCCTGTGGAACAACAGCTGGGGCATCAACTGCGCGGACTGCAAGACGGATTTCTTCACGGTAAAGGCCATAGTGGAGAACCTGCTGTCCGCTGCGGGCATCAAGGATGCGGAATACAAGCCCTGCGCCCGCAAATACCTGCATCCCACCAGGGCTGCCGAGGTGTTTGCCGGCGGCAGGAGCCTGGGCTGCTTTGGCGAAGCTTCCGCCGAGATATGCGACTATGCGGGAGTAAGAGGCAGAGCCTACGTCTATGAGCTGGATTTTGAGGGGCTGATGGCCCTCTCGGACACCGGCTTTGCATACACCCCTGTGGAAAAATTCCCCGCTATCATCAGGGACATCACCGTGGTGCTCTCGGGCAAGACCTACGACTCCATACTGCAGACCGCCTGGGCTGCGGCGGACGATATAGTCCGGGATATCACCCTGAAGGACGTATTTGAGAGCGAAAAGCTGGGCAAGGGCAACAAGTCCTACACACTGCAGATACTCATGAGGGCCGGGCGCACTCTGACCGACGCGGAGGCCAACGACGCTCAAAACAGGATCAAGGCCGCTCTGGAAGCGGAGCGATAATACAAGGGGCTCCCGAAAGGAGCCCTTTTATACATAAGGCGGATATATTATGATAAAGGTAGCTGTTCTCGGAGCCTGCGGACGGATGGGCTCTCAGGTGATAGAAGCTGTCCTCTCTGACAGCGAATGCGCGCTGACCGGTGCCTGTGACGTGGTCAGAGTGGGCGAGACCATAGGCGGAGTCGTCATCAAGGGGTTTCCGGCCGAGATGATAGCGGAGGAAAAGCCCGACGCGGTGGTGGATTTTGCCAAGCCCTTCAGCATGAAAAACGTGCGCATGCTCATGGAGGCGGGCATAGTCCCGGTGATCGGGACCACCGGCCAGACAGAGCAGGAGATAGAGGAGATGAAGGAGCTGTCAAAGGCCACCGGCTGCGCCTGTTTTCTGATCCCCAACTTTGCCATAGGCGCCGTGCTCATGATGAAATACGCCGGCGAGATAGCCAAATATATGCCCGACGCCGAGATCATAGAGCTGCACCACGACAAAAAGGTGGACTCTCCCTCCGGCACGGCCCTGAAGACTGCCCGGATCATTGCCGAGAGCCGCAAGGCCGCAGGCGTGGAGCCCTCTCTGCCTTTGGGCAGCTTTTCCGACCCGGCCCGGGGCTACAGCGAGATAGACCGCATACCCATCCACTCCGTGCGCCTGCAGGGCTATGTGGCGCACCAGGAGGTCATATTCGGCGGCAAGGGCCAGACCCTGACCCTGAGGCATGACAGCATAGACCGCACCTCCTTTATGCCCGGGGTGCTCCTGTGCGTCAAGGCGGCGGTCACCCGCCATGACTTTGTGTACGGCCTGGAGAACCTGCTCTGATGTATACCCGGGAGCAGTTGACCGAAGACGTGAAGTCCCTGGGTATAGACCCCCGGGGCGTATTGCTGGTGCACTCTTCCATGAAGGCCATAGGCCCCGTGGAGGGAGGCGCCGACACGGTGCTGGACGTGTTTTGCGATTATATGCGGGACGGGCTGCTGGTTTTCCCCACCCATACCTGGGCGACCATAAACAGCAAGCATCCGGGCCCCTATGATTACCGCACCGAGCCCTCCTGCGTGGGGATCCTCACCGAGCTTTTCAGAAAAAGACCCGGTGTGGTAAGGTCCCTGCATCCCACCCATTCGGTGGCCTGCCTGGGCAAGGGGGCCCGGGAGTTCGTCCTGGGCGACCATCTCACTCTGACCCCCTGCGACCCCCGGGGCTGCTGGGGCGAGCTGCACAGGCGCAACGCCCAGGTGCTGCTGGTGGGCTGCGGCGCCAAGCGCAACACCTTTTTGCACTATGTGGAAGAAGCGAACCATATCCCCGACCGGCTGAGCGCCGAGCAGGTGACCATAGATATCGTCATGCCCAACGGCTCGATGTATAAAAAGAAGAATATTTTTCACTCGTCGTCCCGGGGCGACGTGTCCCAGAACTACGACAAGATGGCGCCCGTTTTTCTCAGAGAAGGAGCCATGCGCATGGGGCGTTTCGGCGACGCCAGGTGCTATCTGGGCTTCTGCGGCCCCATGGCGGAGATCACCGGCCGGTATCTCCGGCAGGATCCGGACTTGTTTTCGGACGACACTCCTGTCAAAATGTGAGACTGCCCGACGGGCGGCTATGGCGCTGCTGTCGGAAAAGTGCCCTGAGACGGCGCGAAAGCGCCGCGGCAGGGCATAATTAAATAATGCGTGTCGGAAGCGTATGCGGGCAACAGGACCATAGTGGAACCAGGCGCCCGATCTCCCGAATACAAGATACTGTCGGACAACGTAGTGTGTCAGTCCTATTCCGACGGCAGTGTGGAGCATTGGAAGATCAGCCTGTCGGATGAGGATATTGAGAAAAACCGGGAGAAATGGCGCGAGGAATATACCCGGGAAAACGGCAAGTTTGCAAAGTATGACGCGGGGAACAAACATCTGTTGTGGTGGAACGGAGTCGGCAAGCGCAGATCAATAATGGATGACACCCATATTCAGGCGATGTGGTGTTATCACGAAGGGGGAGAAGAGCCGTCCGCCGAGTCTTATGCTTCAATGATTTTTGCCAAGACAATGGGCGAACCTGCGCGTGTCTCCCGGTCCAGGAGCGCCGCAGGTCCCTCGGCGCAGCGCGCCGAAGCGACCTCAAGCGAAGAAATGGGCAATGCCGCTCCGAGCCTGTTTGCCCGGCTGATAGCGAAGGTGAAGGACTTCTTTGCCGGGCTGTTCGCGTAAGCCGCCGGTATAAATGAACGAAAGCAGGTCTCGGGCGAGACCTGCTTTTTTACCCGGGGTGAATTATACTTCCGCCTCGCCGGGCTTTTTCTTCCACACCTTTTCCGCCAGCATCAGAGCCGCGGGCTTGGGCCTGCGGTGAAAGTCCACGATGGAGGTGTTGCAGGGGCAGGGGTAGTTGTCATGCCCCATCCACAGTATGAAGCCTCCGCAGGCGGGGAATTTGTTCTTGCACAGGCCAACGGCCCGGGTGAGAAGCTCCGCCTGTCTGGCCTGAGACCACAGCACGTATTCCTCGCAGCTCTTGGGCTGCCTGCCCGTTTCCTTGCGGAAGGTCCCGGTCTCCGACCACCAGCCCATGGGTCTGAACCAGAAGGGGTTGTCGTCGGTGATGGGGTAGGGCGACAGGTCGCCTTTGTATTCCTCCAGTATGTCCATGGGTGAGGCTCCGGGGGCTCCGGTCTCCGCCCGAAACATGGAGTCCTCCCGGGTAAAGAGCTCTGTCCACTCCTCCCTGTCCCCGGCCAGCCAGGGGCCGTGGGTGTTGTGGTGGAGTCCCTTGCCGGCGTCTGCGGGGTCGCAATACATCCTGGGGCCCGTAGGCGACGCGGGGATATACCTGCGGCCGGGGTCCAGGGCTGCCACCGTGTCTCCCAGAGCTTTGAGCATGGGGTGCTCCATGCCGCAGGGAGTCGCTATGCCGTCCCTGACGGAAAAGAGCTCGTTGCCGCCGCACCACAGTATGAGGGAGGGGTGGTGCTTGCGTCGCTTGATATAGGTCTCGGCGGTGCGGACCATCATATCTATGACTGCCGGGTCCTCGGAGGGATAGTTGTCTATGGCGGAGGAGCTCTGAGGGAATTCCTGCCAGACCATGATGCCGGCTCTGTCGCACAGGTCGTAAAAGATCTCTCTTTCCAGGATGGCGCCTCCCCAGACCCTGAATATATTGACTCCCAGGGACTTGTAGAGGTCTATGAGCTCCCTGTACATATCCTCTGTGACGTCGGCAAAATTGTGCACCGGGGGCACCCAGTTGACTCCCTGCAGGAACTGAGGCTCTCCGTTGACCGAGCACAGCCAGCCGTCGGCGCCTTCCGGCGCTCCCGCAGTGGGAAGCCACTCTACACGGCGGAAGCCCACCTGCCTGGTGATCTCTCCCAGCTCGTCTCCCTCCGAGGAGATGACGGAGGCTGTCAGGGTGTAGAGGGCGGCTCTGCCGGCGCCGTTGGGCTGCCAGGGCTCCACCGGGAGCCCGGACCAGCTGGCGGTGAAGCGGTCCCCGTCTATGAGCACTGTGTCAGACTTCAGGATAGCGGCGCCGTCCGACAGCTCCAGACTGGCGGTGCCGCCGGTGCTCCCTGTCAGATGACCCGTGAGCTGCAGGCTGCCGCCGTCGCTGTAGTCAGTCTCCATATCGACCCAGTCTATCATGGGGCCGTTGGTCTCGGTGATGGTGATGCTGTCCCAGATGCCCGTCTGGACCAGACGGCAGGTCCAGTCCCAGGTATAGTAGTATCTGGGCTTGCCGCAGGTCATTTGGCCGGTGCTGCCAAAGCAGCCCAGCCAGTAGGGGTTGGCCGTAAACACTATCCTGAGGGAGCAGTCCTCGCCTCTGGACACGCAGTCCGATATGTCTATGCGGTAGTTCTGCAGACTGTTGGCAAAGCGAAGGACGCAGCTGCCGTTGACGAATATCTCGCCCGCGTAGTCCAGCCCCTCGCAGCACAGCCAGGTGTGCCGTTTGCCGGAAAAGCAGGAGCCGGGCACCGTGGTGTCAAACACCCAGTGCCTGTGCTCTATCCATTCGATGCTTCTGTGTCTGTCCCCCGTGAGCCAGTCTTCTATCACCCCGGCATCCAGAAGAGCCTTCTGGACAGAGCAGGGGATATGGCAGCTGACGGGCTTGACGTCGGGCTTGCCGAAGCTTGTCCGCCAGCTGTCGGGATGATAGCCTGTCAGGGTCCAGGTCAGACCCGAAAGATCAAAGGTCATCTATTCTACTATCTCCGTGTCGTATGTCATTTCTCCCAGACCCAGAGCCTGGGCCTCCTCGCACTGGAGATAGGGATTCTTGCCGTGTATCTTCTCCATGAGGTGGCAGTCCTTGTCCTGCAGGGTCAGCTGCTCGGGCAGGGAGGAGGGGATGAAGTTCTCGTATTTGATGCTGTCTATGGAGGCGGTCTCCACCGAGACTATGTCCTCGCCGGCAAAGATGCCTATGTCGGGCACCAGCGAAGGGGAGCTGAAGCCCCAGCAGTCGCAGAAGGGGGTGATGTCTCTCATAAAGTTGATAAAGAGCACCCGCCCGGGCTCAAATTCGTCCAGACAGGCCTTGGTGACCCGGGCCATGCCGCTCTGGAAGGCTCGCATGCTCTCTTCGCCCACCTTGATGGCCTTGGTGGGACAGGACAGGGTGCAGTGCATACAGTAGCGGCAGCTGTGGAGGTCCAGATGAAGGACGTCCTTGTCGTCAAAGGATATGGCGCCTGCCGGGCAGTTGGTCTGGCAGAATTTGCAGTGAGAGCATTTGTCGGCGTCCCAGGTGACCTCGGCTTCCTGCAGCCTGTGGATCTTGCCTCTGGTCTGGTAGGACACGTTGCCCATGCCTATATTCTTGATGGCTCCGCCAAAGCCGCACATGCCATGTCCCTTGCCGTGGGAAAAGACCACCATGGCGTCTGCGTTCACTATCTCGCCGCAGAGCTCGGCTGTGTCCAGGCAGCCGTAGCCGATGGGCACGCTCTTGTAGTAGTTTTCGGTGGCTCCCTGGGCGCTGATGACTGGGCAGCCCAGAGTCTCCTCTGTGTAGCCTCTGTCCTTGGCGGTGGGCACGGCGCTGCCGCCGTCGCACACGAAGGGCCGGCCTCCGGCTTCCTTGATCTTTCTGACCAGTATGCCCATAAAGAGCACGGGGATGGTGGTGTAGCCCAGATGCCCTCCCAGATGCACCTTGATCGCTACTCTTTTGCCGTCAAATCTGTCCGGGAGCTCCAGCTTGTCCAGCATTCTGATGAATTTGGCGGGCAGGGAATAATCGGGGCTGAGTTTTTTGAGTCTTGCGTCTGCAAAGTATATGTGGCTCATCAGTGTCTCCTTTTTGATGAATGCTGCGGCAGGCCGGGCCTGCCGCAGCTAAAACGTGTGTTTATTTGTAGGTGGCCTTCAGGGCTTTGCCCTGGGCGGCGCTCTTGTTGGCCAGATCCAGTATGTGGATGGGTCTTCTGGCGAATTCGCCGGTGATGATCAGGTCATCTTCGCCCATGAGAGCGTCGGACACGTTCTTGTAGTAGGCGGCCCAGTCGGTGGGCATGTTCTTGCCTTCTATGGTGATCTTTTCGCCGTTCAGATTCTTGATGATCTTGTAGCCGTCAAAGTTCATGAGATAGGTGCCTTCGGTGCCCGTGATGCACATGAGGGCCGGCTTGGGACCGCCGTCCAGCTGGGAAATGGTCAGGGTGGAGTAGGTGCCGTTGGCGTATCTGACGACTATGAAGCCTTCATCGTCGTTGGTGTCGTCCTTCCAGGCAGTCTTGTCGTTCCAGTAGCCCTTGTGGATGTAGCCGGACACTTCGTCTATGTCGGCGTTCATGATCTGCAGGGTGTATTCCAGAATATGGACGCCCCAGTCATAGGTGATGCCGCCGGATATGGTCCTGGAGGTGCGCCACCAGTCGCCGGGATTGGCGTAGCTGGCCATATTGGCGTTGACCTTGAAGACGTCGCCGATCACCTTTTCCTTCAGCACCTTCTGGACAGCGGTGAGGATGTGGCCGTCCCAGTGCCTGTTGTGATAGGTGGAGAGCAGCACGTTCTGCTTTTTGGCTTCGTTGATGATGTCGGTGCACTGCTCGGTGGTCAGGGTAAAGGGCTTTTCCGTGATGACGTGCTTGCCTGCCTTCAGGGCCTGCATGGCCAGCTCGTAATGGATGTTGTGAGGGGTGATCACCACCACCACGTCGCAGGCGTCGTCGGCCAGCATGTCCGTGGCGTTGGAGTAGGTCTTGATGCCCGGAAAGTCCTCTGCGCCCGCCTTGGTCCTCTCGGGGTCGATGTCGCAGATGGCCGTGGGGGTCATGCCGCCCGCTTCCCTGGCCTGGTTGAGGTGGGTCCGGCCCATCATGAAGGAAGCGCCGTAACCGATAACGCCTATGCGGATGTCCGCTCTTTGTTTGAAGTTCATGATCTTCTCCGATGTGAATAGTACTTATAATGATTATACCACAAAAGACCCGTGATATATGCTCTGCCGGGAAAAAAGACGCTATCTTTCTACGCTTTCGCCGGTGATATTGTCCTTGATGATGTGCTTGCCGTTCTTGTCATAGACTATGGCTCTCTCGGTGAAGTGCCTGAATATGTTGTCCTTGATGATCCACTCCTTGCAGGTGTCGGACAAAAAGAGGGAGTTGCGGGAGGCCGTGGTCATATGGTTCCAGCTGAAGATCTGGTTGCCCGTAAAGGTGGTGTTGTTGGCATTCATGGCCTCCACCTGATTGTAGGCCCCGTAATTGTTCTTGGAATTGGTGTGTATGGTGTTGCCTATGATGATGTTGTAGCTCGCCTCGCCTCCGCTGTCTCCTATCTGGAGCCCGCAGGCGGCGGATTCTTCGAAGCGGTTGTTTTCGATGCGGTTGTAGTTGGAGCCGGCTCCGGCTATGAGGCCCTTGACGTTGTCCCAGTGATAGTTCATGGAATAGGTGCCGGCGCTGCAGCCGTCCAGAAAACACCCCGAAAGAGGCAGGACGCCGGGGGAGGCGCCGAATTGATTCTGCACTATGTGAAAGTCGTTGGAGGCCTTCATATAGAGCTGGTGGCTCTTGTTGTTCTGGAACAGGCAGCCGGATATCACGTTGGAGGACTGGGGCTTGGAGGGGCTCCCCTCAAATCTGACGCCGCTCTGGGCAAAGCCCATGATGCGGCAGTCCCTGATGGTCACGGAGCCGCAGTGGTCGCCTTTGCCGTCCGGCACGAACACTATGCCCGAGCTCACCTCAGCCGCCGGGTCTCCCTCCAGGGTCAGGTCCCTGATGGTATCGTGCCAGCAGTTGCCCTCGAACTGCATCAGGTCGCCGGGCCCTTCCTTCCTGATCACGGTGGAGGCTCCCGCCCCCTCTATGGTGAGAAAGCAGGTCCCCCGGAAATACAGCGTGTCGGCGACCCTGTATTCTCCGGGCCCGAGCCGTATCCGGCCTCCTGTCCAGGGCATTTCCTTTACGGCCTCCGCCAGCTCCGCGGCGTTGGACACGGTGAACTCCCTGGGCTCCGGCCGCTTTTCCTGGGCAAAGCATACGCCGGTCAGCAGGACGACAAATATGAGGATGGCGATTTTCATACTATGATACCCCTGTAGTTTCTTAATCACATTATAGCATATCGGCTTTCGGCTGTCAAAGTTTGACAAAGCCGCCGGCGTATTCTATAATACTTATGAGACAGCAAAAGAGAGGCGTATGAAAGACATCAAGGGAAAAGCCAAATCCGGCTTTTTATACAAGTTTGCGGAAAGAGCGGGAGCTCAGGGCACCAGTTTCGTCATATCCATGATCCTGGCCCGCCTGCTGCTGCCCGAAGAATACGGTATAGTGGCCATGGTGCTGGTCTTCATCAGCATCTGCGACGTGTTTGTGGCCAGCGGCTTCGGCAAGTCGCTGATCGCCAACAAGAATTCGGACTATCTGGACTTCAGCACCTGCCTGTGGTTCAGCCTGGGGCTCAGCGTGGTCATATACACCCTCGTCTGGTTTTCCGCGCCCCTTATCGCCGCCTTTTATCATGAGAGCATGCTGGTGCCCGTGGTCAGGGTCATGGCTCTCAGACTGCCCGTGACCAGCCTGGCCTGCGTGCAGGAATCCTATACCTCCAAGAACATGTTGTTCCGCAAGTTCTTCTTTTCCACCCTTACGGGCACCCTTGCCTCCGGCGTCATATCCATCACCATGGCCTATATGGGCTGCGGCATATGGGCTCTCGTGGCCCAGAATATCTCCAGAGAGGTGATCAACGCTCTGGTGCTGTGGATCATAGTGGGCTGGAGGCCCCGGGCCGTGTTTTCCTTCGCGAGGCTGAAAAAGATATACGACTTCGGCTGGAAGATACTGGTCATAGGCCTCATAGACACCATCCACAGCCAGCTGCGGAACCTGATCATAGGCAAGCGCTACACCGCCGAGGACCTGGCCTTTTACAGCAAGGGGCATCAGTTCCCCCACACGGGCATCATGTTCATAGAGCCCACCATCAGCGGCGTGCTGTTTCCCGCCCTGTCCCAGGTGCAGGACGACAAGGACCAGATGAGGGATATCACCCGGCGCATCACCCGGGTGTCCAGCTACGTGGTCTTTCCCGTGATGCTGGGCCTGGCTGCCATGGCGGAGCCCCTTATCCGGGTGATACTCACGGACAAGTGGCTGGAAAGCGCCGTGTATCTGCAGATCACCTGTCTGGCCCTTCTGTTCCGCCCCCTGCAGTTCGTCAACAACAGCGTCATCATGGCCAGCGGCAACAGCGCTCTCCTTCTGAAGCTGGACATCCTGAAAAAGGCGGTCAGCATCCTGCTGCTGGGCGTCAGTATGTTTTTCGGCGTCATCTGGGTGGCCTGGAGCCTGGTGGGGGCGAACCTCTTCGCCGCCCTGGTCAACATAGCCCCCAACAGAAAGATACTGGCCTACGGCTACATAGACCAGTTCGGAGACGTGTGCCGGAGCCTCTTTATGGCCCTTGTGATGGGCGGCTGCATGAGGCTGATACTCTTTGCCGGCCTTGCCGGCTGGCAGACCCTGCTGCTGCAGGCCTTCTGCGGGGTGGGGATCTATATGCTGCTTACCCGGCTTTTCCGGGAAGACAGCCTCGCCTATATCATCAAGACTCTGGGCGACCTGGCCCGGGGCAAACGGACCGGCAGGGAAAAGGGAGAAGAAATATGAGCTTTGACACCAAAGACGCGGCAGCCCTCTACAGAGAGGCGCGCAGCCTCTCGGAGAGGCTCGGGCAGGTCAGGCAGGAGGAAGCAAAGGCCCGGCAGGCCATAGTTTCCGCCGCGGAAAAAGCCATCAAGCCCGAGATAGAACAGGGTCTGAGGGATACCCCGGTGACGGCCCTGCAGGATGAGGTGGTCGGCTGGAAGCCGGAGCTGCTCCCCGACAGATACACCAATTATCAGGAGCTGAAGCGGGACATGGCAGGCTCACTGAAGATGTATCTGAAGCCGGAGCCCCTGGCTGCCGTGAAAAAAGCGGTGGAGGACAAGGAGCGGGAGCTGCGGGGACGGGCTGTCCCCCGGATAGACGCGGAGAAAAAGGACCCGATGTCGGCGCTGCTGATGATGGCGGCTGTGAACTACTACAACGACCGGGCGCTCTTTGACAGCATCAGGGATTTTGACGCCCGGCACCCGGACCTTGACCGGCTCACGGAAGAGCTGAAGCCCCTTGCCGGTTTCTTTGGGCGCCTCTTTGCCTCCGGAGACAAAAAGAAGAAGGCTCTGGCGGCCGGGGAGGCTCTGTCCGGCATGGTGCAGGAGTGGAAGGAACCCCGGAGCTCCAAAAACGTCTTGTCGGCCCAGAAGGCCTGGGAGATATACGAGAAAAACAGCATAGCGATATTCGGCATGCTGGAGCGGCTGCTGCCGGACCTGTTCACCGTCAGTGAAGAAGCCGGCGAGGTGTACGGCCTGCCCGAAGAGCTTGCCGAAGCGATAGCCTGCGAAGACCTGAGTCTCGAGGGTCTGGAGTGCACTCTCAGGACATATCAGGAGTGGGGCGTCAGGTATATCCTCAGGCAAAAAAGGACCCTGCTGGGAGACGAGATGGGCCTGGGCAAGACCGTGCAGGCCATAGCCGCCATGGTGTCCGTGCGCAACAGCGGCGGCTGTCATTTTCTGGTGATATGCCCGGCGGCGGTCATAGCCAACTGGACCAGAGAGATAGAAAAGTTTTCGGACATCACCGCCTACCGTATCCACGGGGCCGGCAAGGAGGAGACCATCAAAAAGTGGCGCAGCGACGGCGGCTGCGCGGTCATGAGCTACGAGGGGACCGAGATATTCACCGACGGGGACAGGACCCAGATAGACCTGCTGGTGGCGGACGAAGCCCACTACATCAAGAATCCCGAGGCCCAGCGGACTCAGCGGGCCGCAAAGCTGGCCCGCCGCGCCGGCAGGGTGCTGTTTATGACCGGCACCCCTCTGGAAAACAAGCGGGAGGAGATGGTCAGCATCATCGATATGCTGCAGCCCGAGGTCAGCCGGAGCCTCCGGCGCCCCATGTCTCCCCGGGAGTTCCGGGAAGCCGTGATACCCGTGTATTACAGGCGCAAGAGAGAGCAGGTGCTGGGAGAGCTGCCGGAGCTGACGGACGCCAAGTCCTGGGATGATATGAATCCCGAGGATACGGAGGCCTACAAGAGGGCTCTTGCCGGCGGGAACTTCCACGACGTGAGGCGTGTTTCCTGGATAACGGAGGACATGACCCGGTCCTCCAAGGCTCAAAGGCTTCAGGAGATCATAGAGAATGCCCGGGCCCAGCAGCGGAAGCTGATAGTCTTTTCCTGCTATCTCAAGACTCTGGAAAGGGTGACGGCCCTGCCCGGCGTGGATTTTATGCCCGCCATCACGGGCTCTCTGCCTCCACAGAAGCGGCAGGCTATCATAGACGACTTTGAAAAGGCTCCCGCGGGGACCGTGCTCCCTGCCCAGATACAGGCGGGAGGGACCGGCCTCAACATACAGGCTGCCAGCGTGGTGGTGCTGTGCGAGCCCCAGCTGAAGCCCTCCATAGAAAACCAGGCCATCTCCAGAGCCTACCGCATGGGCCAGACCCGCAACGTGCTGGTGTACCGCCTGCTGTGCGAGGACACCATTGACGAGCAGATACTGGACCTGCTCAAGGAAAAACAAAATATATTCGATCAGGTGGCGGACGTGTCCGAGGCTGCCGGCAAGGACCCTCAGATGGTGAGTCTGCTGAAAGCCGAGCAGGAACGCTACGCCTGATATACGGAGGAAAGATATGCGTTATTTGACCCTATGCGCGCTGGTCGCGCTGTGCCTTGGGGCCTGTTGCTTTGCCCAGGATGGAGACAGATTTGCCGATGACACCGTGTGGTACGACGCGGCAAAGGCTCCCATGACTCTTTGCGGAGTGCTGGCTCCCACGGAAAAGGAGCCCTATTACCACCGGCTGCCCGCAGAGGTCGCCGAGAGCACTTCCGAGGCAGTGGCCCGGCTGAGCTGCCAGACGGCGGGAGGCAGGGTGCGTTTTTATACGGACTCGCCCTACATCACCATCCACGCCTCCTTTTGGGTCTGCGACCCCCTCCTGAATCTCACCCAGATATCCTCCGCCGGCTTTGGCATATACACCCAAAAGGGCCGGGGCCCCGAAAAGTACCTGGCCAAGGTGGTGGCCGGCATGGGGCATTATGACGACAACGAATGGACCGTGTATCTCTCGGGAGAGGGGGAGACGGTCACCATATACCTGCCTCTCTACGGAGGCGTCAGAGACCTCTCTGTGGGAGTCAAGACGGGCTCTCTGGTCCGGGAGGCTCCGGGGTACCGCATAGACAAGCCGGTGGTATTCTACGGCTCCTCCATCACCCAGGGCGGGTGCGCCACCCGTCCCGGCAACAGCTATCAGGGCATGATGGCCCGCTCCATGAGTATGGACTACGTCAATCTGGGCTTTTCCGGAGCAGGCAAGGGCGAGCAGTCCATGGCGAATTATATAGCGGGGCTGGAGCTGAGCGCCTTTGTGCTGGACTACGACCACAATGCCCCCACTCCGGAGCACCTGCGGGCCACCCACTACAACTTTTATGAGACCGTGCGCCGGCAGCATCCCGACGCGCCCATCCTCATGGTGTCCCGGCCGGTCATTGACCCTTCTCCCGAAGAGGTCGAAAGAAGGAACATCATCAGAGAGTCCTGGCAGAAGGCCAGGCTGGCCGGCGACAAAAACGTGTATTTCATAGACGGCTCCAAATTCATGACGGGCTACGCGGCGGACTGCTGGTCCGTGGACGGCTCCCATCCCAACGAGCTGGGCTTTTCGCTGATGGCACGGGCCATGGAAAAGGTGCTGAAGCCCGCTCTGAAAAAATAGACACCGGAGGAACTGTATGCTGCATCTCTTTTTGATATCCCTTATGACTCTGGCCCTGGCCTCTGTTTGCCGGGCCGTCCGATACGAGTCCTCCGTCCTGAAGGAGGACATAGATTGGTATGACGCCACGGAGAGCCCCATGACCCTTTGCGGTGTGCTGCCCCCTGACGACAAGGAAGATTATTACCACAGGATGCCGCTGGAGGTGGCCCGCAAGGCCTCCGAGGACGTGGTGAGCATGTGCCGGCAGACTGCCGGAGGCAGAGTGCGCCTTGTGACGGATTCGCCCTTTGTGGCGATCCATGCGGACCTGTGGCACAATTATCAGTATCCCAATCTCACCCACATTGCCTCCGCCGGCTTTGGCATATACGCCGGAGAGACAAAGGAGGAATACGCCGGCGTGGCTGTTGCCCCCATAGACAACAACGAGGGCAACGACTGGCAGGTGCCCCTGCCCGCCGGGACCAAAAGAGTCACCGTGTGCATGCCTCTCTACGGAGGAGTGAAGACCCTGTATATAGGCGTCCGGCGGGGCTCCCTGCTGAAGAAGGCTCCCCGGTACCGGTATGACAAGCCGGTGGTGTTTTACGGCTCCTCCATCACCCAGGGCGGGTGCGCCTCCCGCCCCGGCAACAGCTATCAGGGCATGATGTCTCTGTCCATGGATATGAATTACGTCAATCTGGGCTTCTCCGGCTGCGGCAGGGGAGAGCAGTGCGTGGCGGAGTATATCGCCGGGCTGGACATGAGCGCCTTTGTGCTGGACTATGACCACAACGCCCACACCCCCGAGCACCTGCGGGCCACCCACTATCCCTTTTTTGAAACGGTGCGCCGCAGACATCCGGAGCTGCCCGTCATCATGGTGTCCCGGCCGGTCCTCAGACCCACTGCCGAAGAGCTGGAGAGGATAGCCATCATCCGGGAGTCCTGCTGCAGGGCCCGTCTGGGCGGCGACAACAACGTGTATTTTGTGGACGGCTCCTGCTTTATGAGAGGCTATGCGGCGGACGCCTGGTCCGTGGACGGCTGTCACCCCAACGATCTGGGCTTTGCGCAGATGGCGCAGGTGCTGGAAAACGTCCTGAGGCTGGTCCTGAAGCCGGACGGCGCATAGCGCAGGTTGATTTTTTCTCCGAAAAGTGGTATAATTTTAATGTTTTTCGCGTTGCGAGCCAATATTGGAATATCCGTGTTGCCGGAGGATAAGCTCCGGAATAGTCTGAAAATAGTCTGAAATATGTTATTCAAAGATTACAAATCCTTATCCGAGTCCAATCTCAACAGAGCCGTGATAGCTCTTGCAGCCTGCTGGGTGGTGCTGCTGGTGGTTTTCGGCATCGGCACCATCAGGGTGGCCGGCTATGCCTCCAAGGCCGAAAAGCAGGTGTACAACCTGTCCGAGATGTCCAACGCCGCCTCTATGCTCATGCAGGGCTCAGCCGTGCTCACAGAGCATGCGAGGCTGTTCGTCATCACAGGCAACAGAGATTATATGGACGCATACTTCAAGGAGGCGGAGGAGGATCAGCACAGAGACAAGGCTCTGGCCATAGTCCGCAAGCAAAACGATCCCAAGCTGGACAACATCTTTCTGGAAGGCCTCAACGCTTCCCGGGAGCTCATGCAGACGGAGTATCACGCCATGAAGCTGGCCTGCCAGGCCTACGGCATCTTCGGCGTTCCCAGGGAAGTGGCGGATTATCCCCTGACCATGAGCGAGATGAGCATGAGCTTTGACGCAAAGAAGGCCATGGCAGTGGACCTGCTCTTCAACAAGGAGTATTCCGCCGCCAAGCTGACCATCACCAATGCGGCTACCGAGTATTCCCGTATGGCGGGCACCCAGTCGGAGAGCTCCGTGTGGTACAACGTGCACCGGCTGAACAGAAACATCATGCTCATGCGCCTGGGTCTTTGCGCCTCCATGGCCGTATTCGTGGGCTTTATGTTCGTGTATCTGATCCTGGGCCATCACAGGCAGAGCCAGGCCAAGAGGCTGAAGGAGATCACCGCCAAGTCCAAGGAACAGGAGCGCAGCATCATCAGCGACCATCTGACCCAGCTGCCCAACAGACTGGGACTGTCGGAGTTCCTGAGCCCCAAGCTGGCCAACCTTTCCAAGGAAACGGATCTCTATGCCGCCTATCTGGACATAGACTTTTTCAAGTCCATCAATGACACCTACGGCCATCTGGAAGGGGACGGAGTCCTCTGCAGGGTGGCGGACGTGTTCCGCAAGGTGTGCGGCGAATACGACGCCTTTTGCGCCAGGATAGGCGGAGACGAATTTGTGTTCGTGTTCAGGGCTGCGGACAACGCGGAGGCGGAGCTCTTCAGATTCAGAGTCAAGGACGCAGTGTCCGCATCCAACGAAGGCCAAAAGATCAAGGTGAGCATATCCATGGGCTACACCCGCTGCGATACGGGAGAGCTGACGGAGATACTCCGCAAGGCGGACGAGATGCTCTACGAGGACAAGAAGAACAAGCATATGAACGTGACCCATTAGAGGCGCGATATAAGCGGCGGGAATACCCGCCGTTTTTTTCGGCTGAGCGCGCCCCTTGCCGGCCTCTTGCGAGAGAGCAGGAAGCCCCGTTTTTTGCGAGGCTTTTGTCGGCTGTCCGCTGTTGAAAGGGGCGCTTTTGATGTGTTATAATATATCTATCAAATACAGGACGGAGACCCTATGGCAAGAATAATCAGCGACAAACCCCTCGAATATATTCACCCTGACCTCAATTCTGCAGAAGGCCTTATTCTTGACGTGTTGTCCCGGCTTCCTGGCGATTATGCCGTCATTACCCCCGACGCTGTCAAATGGTCTTATTTCGGAAAAGAAACAACGGGCGAAAGAGTATTTGTTCTGCTGCACCTGTCCGGAAGCATGCTGCTGATTTACCCTTCGGGCCTGAAAAGCGCCGAGTTCCGATCCAATGCCTGGCATGCAGGAGAGGATGCTCCTGCCGGCGCCGACAAAGCCATAAGCAAAGCAGAAAAACATCTGAAAACGATCCGCGACTCATTTGCCAGCAAACTTTCCGGCAGCAACGCCGAAAAAAATCTGCTTGCAGAGCGGATCCACATGTGCATATGGTTCCCCTTTGCGGATAGTATCGATTACGCCGAGAACCACACGGCAGGCATCAGGCTTTTGTGCGGCGCCGAATACGCAGGGATCAGTAAATATATAGATGAACATACACGGAAAAGAGCAAACAGCTATCCCTTATTCCTTTCCCGCTGGAATGCCCTTGCGTCTGCAATATGCCTGGAGGGGGCAGCTGAGTCGAACAAGGCTTTTGAACAATATGTTGATAAGCTGAAAAGGTTTCGGGCGTCGTCGTTGGACAACTTCACCGGGACAAAGTCTTTCGCTGTATGCGGCGGAGATGATTCCGGCAGGGAAGAGTTTGCCGCTGCGCTCATAGGCAGTATGGAGCACCCGCTTCTCGTATCCCGGGGAGAGCCTTCCTTTGACCGGGGCAGCGCCCTGGTCTGCTCTATGGAGCAGGCGCTTGACGCTGCAGAGAAGTGCGATATATTGGTATGGAACGCCGGTGATTATACCCCGGATGACCTTCGGAAGCTGAAGGACAAGCCGGATCGGGGTATTTTTGCAGTCTTTTATTCTGCCGGCAGTCCGGCTGCCCGGTGGGCCGACGGCTGTGAGGATCTGTGTCACCTGACCTTTGCGGAGCCGCTGGCCTGCAACCGATCGATATTGCGGACGGCAAACAGCCTTTATCCAGCCGACAGAGAGCTCCTTTGGAACACGGAGGAAGGACAGAAGCCCAAGCTGCACCTGCTTACCCGCGCGGTTACCGGAGCCCTGTCTGCCGATGACAAGCGTGCAGCGGAATACAGGATCGTCGAAATACTCCAAAAGCATAAATATGCCACTGGGGACAGCGCGGCTGTTGTCCGTATGTCAATGAGCGGACAGGCGGCAGGAGGCGGTATGTCCTTTATGTATCGGTCGCAGGAAAACGGTGAGGAGACCCGGATCCCTGTCATTTCCCCTGACGCTAAGGACCGGTATGAATGCGTGATCCTCACTGACGTGAGACCGGAGCACTTTGAGGGAGAAAGCCCTCTGCTGTCCCGGGCGACGCTGCGGGGCCTGAGGTTCGTCCATATGATCATGCTGCTGACGGAGGCAGAACAAAAGGAGCTGTTTGCCAAATATGGGGGCAGCCCCGGTGCCTTCCGTGGTGCAATGGAGGAGCAATACGGAATACAAACTTATACGAGCAGCGGCTGGCTGAAGGATAATGATCTGATTAACAGCGCAGGGATCATATACGGCGATTTCAAAAAAGGTGACGCTGCGCTGGCCGAGAAGATCCTCGATCTCAGGAATGAGCCCGGCGGAGAGCTCACCGTCTTTGTGCTGAATCCGCGCCGCGAAGCCTTGATAGAAAAACTGAAGAAACATGGGATAAGCGCAATTGCGTGGAAGGATATAGAGGACAGGCTGGAGAAAGGCGGGCAGCTGAAGCATGTGGCGATCACCGACTTTTCGCCGGTCACTCTGCAAAAGCCTGAAAACGGTCATATTCTCTTTTCCCTTTTCCGACGGGCCTACAAAGCGTTCCTGCTGTCGGACCGGCAGCATAAAAGAGAGCTTGATGCCCTGTGGGAGCCTGAAGGAGCAGAAAGATGAAAGAATGCGATCTCGTTTCAAATCTGGATTTTAACAAAAGCCGTGCCGAAGAACTGCTGTTCTATGCTTTCAAGAATGACGTTGCCGACAGGGGCTGGTTTATCGTTCACTCTCTTCTCCTGAAGGAGGGCGAGTCGGATTTTCTCATTCTGGATAAGGATATGGGCATACTGCTTGTCGAGACCAAGTCGGGCTGCTACCACTCGAGAGACGGCAAGATCTTCTGCGCAAATGACAGAGACACCATAGATCCACTGGAGCAGCTGGACAGATGCAAAAGGTCTGTGGGATCGTATCTGAAAGGGCTGAGAAAGCATAATATCATAGGCGAAAACGAAAAGGTGGAGATCCACCGCTGCGTGTGGATGCCGGACTCAGAGCCCCTGACAGACATTGACGAAGGTGGCGCTGTCTGGATGTATATGCCTTTGCTTGATTATAACCCCCGCAAAAGCAACGATATCCGTCGCAAAGCAGTTGGCGATCAAAAAGTGCAGTTTGAGTTATATGACAGGTGGCGAAAATTGGTGACACCCGGGGGGACCTGTCTGTCGGAGGAATCCTTTGAAACGCTGAAAAGGAAGTTCAACCCCCATCGTTTGGTAGGACAAAGCGCAAACTGGATACGGAAGAGAAAGACATCGGTGTCTGAGGATCTGTGCCGCAGTCAGAATGCCTTGCTGGGTATGCTTGCGCATCAACGGAAGGCTATAGTTGAGGGCGGCGCCGGCACGGGCAAGACCGTGCTGGCTCTGGAAAAGGCATACCGGCTGGCATACGGCGGCGCTGAAGGCAGTGTGACCTATATTTGCTATAACGATTTGCTCAGGCAAAATCTGTCCGAGACGTTTTACAAAGAACGGGATCCGGACAGAAGAGTCCGCTTTGTTAATCTGTTTACAAAATACGGCGTTGATTATACAAATTGCGCTAATCCGCAGGAAGAGGTCGCAAAGGAGATCAGAGCGCTCGGGGACCGGTGCGATCTGTGCAACGTGATCATTGACGAAGCCCAGGACTTCGGACAGGATGTGCTGCAGGCTCTCTTTGACGCCTCGGACGCAGCCGGCGGCGCCTTTTATGTGTTTTGTGATCTCAAGCAGTGCGTCCATAAGGACAGTCCCGCTGCCTGGCTGAAGGATGAGCATCCCGGAATGCCCCGGATCACCCTGAGCCGCAATCTGCGGAATACCCGAGAAATTGCCGTGTCCGTCGCCGGCCCTGTCGGTCTTCCGGACGCCTACTGCAACACCAGTCTCAGCGGGCCCAAGCCCAGAGTGTGGCTCTCCGCTCCGGCGGACAGGTTTGATCTGGCAGGCAAGATAATAGCCAATTACAAGGCGGAGGGCGTCGATACGGACACGGTGATCCTGACCGTGATGGGAATAGGGAGTTTAAGGTATAAATATAACGAAGAAAGATTTATCAGAGTGGGAGAAATAAAGCTTCTCCCGGACAACGAGGACAAGAATAAGGTGAGTTGTTTTTCGGCTAAGGACATATTGTTTACCACTGCCCGCAAATACAAGGGCCTCGAAGCCAATCATGTGATAGTCATAGACCTGGACGGCCATTTTCTCGATGACGACGAACTGACTTATACTGCCGCGTCCCGTTCCTGTATGTATCTGGACGTGATCCTGTCCTCAAGGAGCATGGATACCGGGCTCCTTGAAAAGGCTGTGAAAAAGCTGAATATGGAGCCCGGCAGTTTATGACGCGCAAAAACACACAGGCGGAGCCGCGAGGCTCCGCCTTTTTCTCTTGTTTGCTTTCGGCTGTCACTCCACCGTGAGGGTGAATACTTCTCCGAAGGAGCAGCGCTCTTTGGCCAGGAGCCTCAGCTCCAGACTGCCCTTGCTCTCTGCCTTTACCCTGAGGGTGACCCTCTCTCCGGTTTTCACCGGCCGGGGCAGGGTATAGGCCTTGCCGTTGGCCGTCAGCTGCACGGAGCCTTCTCCGTCTCCGTCCAGCCATGTGGCTTCGTTCAGGTTGGCGATAGTGACCTCCAGCAGGTCGCCATTCTTCACAGTGGCGCCCTTTTCCAGCCTCTTGCCCCTCAGAAACACGCCGTCAAAGGCGCCGTCCACGTATTTGGGAGGATTCGGGACTCCCGGGACAAAGGGGTCGTTGGTGACGGACACGTAGTCGCAGGTCCGGGTGTCCGTCCCCCGGGCTTCGGCTCTCAGTCCGGGCTTTTTGCCTGCCTCAAACAGGGCGGGGTATCTGTCCTCCACCTGATTGTAGAGCATCATGGCGTCGGTGTAGTCCACGTTTTTGGAGGTGTCCACCGTCAGATAGCAGCCGGGCTCAAAGGAGGGGCTCGCGAGGAACCTGGGGCCCATCTCCCTGATCACCCTGGTGACGGGCTTGTCCGAATCGTCCGGATTGATGATGCCGTAGTCGCTCGCCTCCAGCACTCTGTAGCCCCCGGGCCAGAACCACCAGAAGACTCCGTTGACTCCGCCCTCTATGAGCATCCTGTAAAAGTCGGCGAAGTACTGAGCCTGCTTGGCCAGTCCCTGCTCCGTGACGTAGGGGCTGTCGCCCTCGATGGTCTTGTAGCCCACCTCGGCATACACCATGGGAGACTCCGGCGCGGACATTTGGGCTATGGCTCTGGTGAAGGCGCCGGTCTTGATATGTTCGTCCCAGGTGGTGCCCATAGCGTAGGCTTCGGGAGCAAAGAAATCCACCGCCTTGCCCAGATAGTAAAAGCTGTAGGGCAGCAGTCCGTACCAGGAGCAGACGTCTCCCGCTGCGTGCATCCTGAAGGACACCAGGTGGTTGGGGTCCGCTTCCCTGTAGAGGTCCCGGGCCAGCCGGTATTTTTTGTAGCACTCGTATTCCAAAAAGCGCCTGTAGGCCAGGGCCTCGCCCCTCTTGGGGGAGTCTCTGTGCACCGTGGGCACGTCGGGATTGGTGATATTGCCGTCGCTGTCCCGGGTGATGGAGCAGCCCCATATCTTTTCCGCGGCTTCCACAGAGCCGTAGCGGTCACGCAGCCACTCCTGCCAGTCTCCGTCAAACTGCTTTCTGTAGCCCGGGTCCAGCCAGGTGGGCTCCCAGTGGATGTCGTAGGCTATGAGGTTCCTGTGCTCCGGCAGTCTCAGCTCCTTTATGATGGGCAGCCAGTATTCGTATCTGTCCCTGAAGTCCGGCTCCGTGGGGTTTGACACCAGGGCCAGATTCACGTAAATGCCGTGCTCCGCGCACCTGCGGAGAAAGTCCGTCACGTTGTCGTATTTGGGAGGATTGGGAAAAGAGCTGAATATCTGCACGCTGACGGCGTTGATGCCGAGATCGTTCATGTTGGTCAGATCCCGCTCTATGACCTCCGGATCATAAAAGTCCTTGCCGAACCATTCCAGAAACAGGGCCCAGTTCCAGCTGGAGGTGGTGCAGGTGGGGTGGTAGTTGACGCCGTGGAACTTCAGCTCTTTGTCCCCCGCGTAAAACCGGCCGTTTTTCGCAGTGACGAAGGGCGCGGCGGCGTCGGGCTTCCACAGGCAAAAGTCATGGCTCACGGTGTCTATGAGCCGGTCGTCCATGCTTACGTTCACGGTCACCCTGCAGCCCGCCGCCGGCCATTTTGCCATGGGCAGGGCAAAGGACTTGTCCATGCTGCCCTTGGGGCCGATGGCGCAGGTCTCTCTCCTGTCAAAGAGCCTGGCGCCCGTGTCCTTGTCCGTGACTGTGATCCTCCAGGCGATGCTCCGCTCTTCGCCGGACACGTTTCTCAGGTCCGCGCCTATGGTGACGGGCTGACCCTCCGCGTAGGTAAAGCGGTCCGCTCCCGCCGACCGGATATACACGCCTCTGTCCATGCTCTCTATGATCCCGGCTATGTATTTGTGGGTGGAGGGCTTGGCGTACCACTCCCTGTCCCGGACGGCTATGGCGGCGTAGCGGCTGTATTTTTGGGCGTTGTCAAATCTCACCAGTCCCGCGGCCGGGTTGCCCCGCCATTTGCCGTCTGCCGTCCTGCACACGGACCAGCTGAGCCAGCGCCAGTCTCTCGTCTTGCCGTAGCCTGCCGCCGAGGGTCTCATGTGGGAGGACTTCATGCTGCGGGGCATATCCGGCTTGGCCGTCACTCCCGGAGCCTCAAAGGAGGCCACGTCGTGCATGTCAAAAAAGGCGTTGTCCGGGCCCAGAGACATGTAGTCCATGCCCGTGTTGTCGATGGGCTTCATGGCCCGGGTGTTGTCCGAGGAAGGGCAGGTGCCCACGGCCCCTATGTCAAAGGTGTGCTTGCTGTAGGTGTTGTTGGTGGAGCCGTCCAGCCCCACGAAGAACCGGCGGGCTCCGGCGGGGTCGAATTTGGTGCCGCTGCGCTTGTCGTTGCCGCTGGCGTATTCAAAGTCCTCCGCCTCTATGTAAAAGATATTGGGCCGGGTGTCCAGCACAGTCTTTTTCTTCCAGCGGGAGCCGTCTTCTTCCACCCAGCCCACTGCTATGGAGCTGGTGTGGCTGTCGCCCCGGGCTGTAAACACAGTGACCGAGTCGCCTTCCCTAAAGGCGCCTTCGCCCACGTCCAGATGCACGTAGTCATAGCCGCCGGGAAAGTCTGCGGTGAACTCGTAGTAATAATAGCCGCAGGAGGGGTCGTGCTTTTCGCGCCAGCCCATGATGGCGTTGGTCTCCTGAGCCTCTCTTTTCCAGCTCTTGCAGGAGCCGTTGCGGAAGTCGTAGATGGGGTGCTCGGGCGTGGTCATGGCGGCCCGGCGGGCGTATTCGCTGCGCTCCGTCAGCCTGCCGTTGATCTTCACCAGAGGACGCTCCCAGGCAGGGGCCTGAAAAAACACCGCCAGCTTGTCGTTGTTGAGATAGTGCCAGAAGTCAGTCAGCATGCTCTGGGGCAGACAGGCTCCGTCGCAGAATATCACCAGGTCAAAGGAGGACCAGTTGCCCGGGTCGCTGATGCTGCGGGATTCGGTGCTGTAGCCGTTCATTTCCGCCGCGGCTATGGCCGCCCGGGTAAAGGTGGCGTCGCCTCCCCAGGCTTCCAGCACCAGGGCGCTCTTGGCCAGGGCGGCGGTGGCCGCCAGAGTCAGCAGAATGGAGATAAACAGATATTTCATGAGGGCCTTCCTTAGCCGCAGCCCTTGCGGGCTTTATTGATGATGGCGGTGGTGGACCAGTCGTCCGCCTCCGTCACCTCCAGAGGGATGATCACCACCCGGCCTCCGTAGCTGCGGACGATGGGGGTCTCGGGTATCTTTTCGGCGTCGTAATCGCCTCCCTTGCAATACACGTCCGGCTTCAGCAGCTCTATGGTCTCGGAAGCGGTGGCTTCGCCGAAGAGCACCACGTAGTCCACGCAGTCAAAGCCGGACAGCATCTCCGCCCGGGAGGCCTGATTGTTGAGAGGCCTGGAGGGGCCCTTGAGGGCCCGGACGGATTCGTCCGTGTTGAGGCCTATCACCAGCATATCGCCCAGACTGCGGGCAGCCTGAAGGCACCGGAGATGTCCTATGTGGAGCACGTCAAAGCAGCCGTTGGTAAAGACCACCTTTTTGTCTCCTCTCGCGGCCAGCTTTTCGGCCAGCTCTTCTCTCGTCAGCACCTTTTTTTCACGGGTAAAATACCGCTGCATCTGCTGCAGCTCTTCTTTGGTCATCATGACTGTATCCTCTGTAAAGTGTGTATCAAAGCCTCTCGGCTGATGGTCCCTTCTCTGAGTATGCGGGGCTCCCCGCCCGTCAGGTCCAGTATCACCGATGCGGAGCCTATCTCCGACGGTCCCATATTTATGACTATGTCCGCCCCTTCCCTGATCTCCGGGTCCAGCCTGTCGCAGGCTGACGGAGCCGGCCGCCCGGACACGTTGGCGCTGGTGGCGCAGATAGGCTCCCCCAATATCCCGAGCAGGGTCTGCAGGAAGGGATGGTCCGGTATTCGCAGGGCCACCGTGTCGCCTCCGGCGCAGACTATGTCCGGCACGGAGGGCTTTTTGGGGAGTATGACCGTGAGGGGGCCGGGCATATATATGCCCTCCAGGGCCGCCAGAGCGGGATGGCTCTCCGCCGCCAGCTCTATACGGGCCACAGAGTCCACCATCACCGGCAGAGGCTTGGATCGGTCTCTCTGCTTCAGGTCGTATATGCGTTCCGCGGCCTCCGGGCGGCTCATCAGGCAGCCTATGCCGTACACGGTCTCTGTGGGAAATACGGCTGTCCTGCCCTCGGAGAGGACCCGGGCGGTCTCCCGGGCCGCAGCCTCGACCCCCGCAGGGGTGGCTGCAGTGACGTCTATGTATATCATGTATCCTTCTTTCCGGCTATGACTGTCCTGTCAAGGCCTGCGTAGTCTTTGCCGAGCTCCGGCAGAAAGCCCTGTGAGCGGGCTATGGCGCACACCGCCTCTCCCTGGTCGCTGCCTATCTCGCAGGCTATGAAGCCTCCGGGAGCGAGATGCTCCTTTCCCCGGGTAAAGAGGACCCTGTAGGCCGCCAGCCCGTCGGGACCTCCGTCCAGAGCCAGCCGGGGCTCAAAGTCCCGGACGCAGGGCTCCAGAGTGTCTATGACGGCGGTGGGAATGTAGGGCGGATTGGATACTATGGCGTCGAACAGGCGCCCGGACAGACCTTCGAACCAGTCGGTGAGCAGGGTCTCCGTCCTGTCTGTCAGCCCCAGCCGGGCCAGGTTCCGCCGGGCCAGGGCGAGAGCCTCCTCCGACACGTCGCAGGCAGTGATATGGCAGTCCGTCACCAGGGACGCAATGCCCGCCGCCACCGCTCCCGAGCCGGTGCCCATATCGCACACCCGGGCGCCGGCGCCCAGCCGGGCGGCGGCTCTCTCGCACAGGAGCTCTGTCTCCTGTCTGGGGATAAGGGCTCCCGGCGCCGTCAGCAGGGAGAAGTCCAAAAACTCTTTGGAGCCGGTGATGTAGGCCAGAGGCCTCCCGGCGGCTCTTTGGGACACGCAGTCGGCGTAGCGGCTCTCCTCATCGGGAGACAGCAGCTTGTCGGGGTGGACCAGCATTTCCAGCCGGCTCATGCCCGTGGCGTGGGCCAGCAGGCACTCAGCCTCGAGAGAGGGGCTGTCCAGGTGAGAGAGTCTCTCCCTGGCGTATCCGAGAGCCTGACCGCAGGTCATGAGAGAGTGTCGATATAGCTTGTCAGCTCGTCGGCGCCGGTGAACACGTGGCCATGGATGCCGCAGGCCTCCGCTCCCTCCGTGTTCATGGCCAGGTCGTCGGTGAACAGGCATTCCTCCGGCTGCAGGGAGTATTTGTTCAGCAGGTGCATGTATATGTCCGCGTTGGGCTTCACCATATGTATGGGGCCGGAAAACACCAGGCCGTCAAAGGTGTCCAGCAGCGAGGCTATGCGGGGGGTCTCGGGATAATGCAGGGCAAAGTCTATGCTGATGTTGGACAGGAGGAATATGCGGGCGCCCCGCTCCCTCAGTCTGCCTATGAGCGCCCGGGTGCCGGGTATCTCAGCGGCGTTGTCCCGCCAGTTGGCAAAGGACAGGACCGCCTGCTCTGCCAGCTCGCCTTCAAATCTCTTTTTCAGGGCTTCTATCACCTCGGCGTCCCTCATGGTGCCCATATCCAGCTCCTTCCAGTATTCCCGGGAGCCTACGGCAGCGGCCACTTCCTCCCTTTTGGAAGGGTCGGTGACGTAGGGGATCACCATCTTGGAGGGGTCAAACTCAAAGAGCACGTTGCCAAAATCAAATATGAAGTTTTTTATCACAGCTTTTCACCTTGCGCTTTAATAACATTTAGATTTTACCACATATGGCCGGATAATAAAAGCGGACCGGCCCCGGCGGCCCGGCGGGCACTTGAGAAAAGCGGCAAAATAAGATATAATATATACGGAAAACACTGTTCCGAAAACGTTTTGGGAGGGCGATATGCCAAAGGTACTTGTAAGCGACAAATTGGCAAAGGAAGGCATCGCTATACTGGAAAAGGTCAGCGATGTGGACGTGAACACCGGGCTCAGCGAGGATGAGCTGTGCGCTATCATAGGCAACTATGACGGTCTGGTCATACGCTCCGGTACCACGGTGACGGCAAAGGTATTGGAGCACGCCTCCAGACTGAAGATCATAGGCCGCGCCGGCGTGGGAGTTGACAACGTGGACGTTCCCGTTGCCAGCTCAAAGGGCATCATCGTGTGCAATTCCCCCGGAGGCAACACTCTGGCAGCCGCCGAGCTGTCTGTGGCCATGCTGATGGCTCTGTGCCGCAACATTCCTCAGGCTGTCATATCCATGAAAAACAAGGAGTGGAAGCGCTCTCTCTACAAGGGCATCGAGCTCTACGGCAAGACCATAGCCATACTGGGTCTGGGCAAGATAGGGCAGACCGTGGCCAAGCGCTGCCAGGCCTTTCACATGAAGGTGATAGCCTACGATCCCTTCCTGCCTGCCGAAGTGGCTCAGAATATGGGCGTAGAGCTCATGGAGCTGGACGAGTGCCTGGCTCAGGCGGACTTTATCAGCCTGCACCTGCCCAAGAACAAGGACACTCTCGGCCTCATCAACAAGGACAAGTTTGCCGTGATGAAGGACGGAGTCAAGATAGTCAACTGCGCCCGCGGCGGCATCATAGACGACAACGATCTGATCGCTGCCCTCAAGAGCGGCAAGGTGTCCGGAGCGGCTCTGGACGTATACGTCAGCGAGCCCCCCGATTTTTCCTGCGAGCTCTTTGAGATGGACAACGTGATCACCACTCCTCACCTGGGCGCCTCCACCGAAGAGGCTCAGGTGGGCGTAGCCGTGGACGTGGCCGAGCAGATAGCCTGCGTGTTCGGTGGAGGCACTGCCCGCAGCGCCGTGAATATGCCCTCCATCCCCGCAGACGTGATGGAAAGCATCGCTCCCTATATGGACCTGGCGGGCAAGCTGGCGGCCTTTGCCGGCGGTCTGGCCTCTCAGGCGGCGGACACTCTGGAGATAGTTTACGCCGGCAAGATAGCGGCGGCCTCCAACACCGAGTACATCAAGCGCAGCGCCATAGTGGGACTGCTGTCCTCTGCTCTGGGCAACAGCGTGAACATGATCAACGCCAACGACGTGGCCAAAGAAAGAGGCCTGAAGATCATCGAGACCAAGAACGAGAACAGCGGCGACTATTCGTCTCTCATCACCGTCAAGGCCGGCGGGGTCGTGATCAGCGGCACCGTGTTTGACGGCTCTCTGGGCCGCATCACCGGCCTGAACGGCTACAAGCTGGACGCCTCCTGCGAGGGCATCAACCTGGTGATCATGCACAGCGACAAGCCCGGCGTCATCGGCAATATAGGCTCCGTGCTGGGCAACGCCGACATCAATATAGCCGGCATGCACGTGGGCCGCAACAGCAAGGGCTGCGAAGCCTGCATGCTGCTGACCATCGACAGCGAGGCGGATCAGGCGGCCATAGACGCCCTGACCGCTCTGGACAGCGTGATCTCGGTAAGCCAGATCCACATCGCATAGCGAGAGCCTGCAGGACACACCTGACAGACAGGCGGCAGCCCCATGAGCGGGCTGCCGCTTTTTTGCCGCGTTCCGCGCCCCCGACCCCCACAGGGACCCCCTGTCAAAAACGCCGTATGGGCGAAAATAAGGCCGTTTGCGGGCGTTTTTTGCAGAGCCTCTTTGACCGGGAGGGCTTTTTGTGGTATAATGGTATTGGTATAATATAATCAGAATACTAATATTTTAATTATAAGGGGTATCCACATTGAGCGACATAGCCAAGGAATTTTTCGGCGTCAACATAGTAGACGAGCTGAAGACCTCCTACATGGATTACGCCATGAGCGTCATCATATCCAGAGCCCTTCCCGACGTCCGGGACGGCCTGAAGCCGGTGCAGAGAAGAATACTCGCCGCTATGAACGACCTGAACCTCGTTCCCTCCAGCCCTCACAGAAAGTCGGCCAAGATAGCCGGCGACACCTCGGGTAACTACCATCCCCACGGCGAGGCCATCATCTATCCTACCATGGTGCGCATGGCCCAGGTGTTCAACGCCCGCTATCCGCTGATAGACGCTCAGGGAAACATGGGCTCCATAGACGGCGACCCACCCGCAGCTATGCGTTATACGGAAATGCGTATGTCCAAATACGCAGTGGAGATGCTGCAGGACCTGGACAAGGACACGGTGGAATGGGACGCCAACTATGACCAGTCCCGCAAGGAGCCTCTCATACTCCCCGCCAAGCTGCCCAACCTGCTGGCCAACGGTTCCTCCGGCATTGCCGTGGGTATGGCCACCAACATACCGCCCCACAACTTAGGGGAGCTGTGCGACGGTCTCATATACCTCATAGACAATCCCGGCTGCGAGGTAAAGGACATCATGCAGTTCATCAAGGGCCCGGACTTCCCCACCTACGGTCTCATCAGAGGCTCCCGGGGCATCCGGCAGGCCTACGAGACAGGCCGCGGCACCGTGGTCATGGAGGCCAAGGCGGACATAGAGGAGCTGCCCAACGGCCGGCAGGCCATCATAGTCACCGAGCTGCCCTATCAGGTGAACAAGACCGCCCTCATAGAAAAGATAGCCCGTCTGGTGAAGGACAAGCGTCTGGAGGGCATATCGGACATACCCGACTACTCCGGCCGCAACGGTATGCGCATACAGATAGAGCTGAAAAAGGACGCCCATCCCAGACACATACTGAACTATCTCTTCAAGCACACTGAGCTGAGGAAGACCTTCGGAGTGAATATGCTGGCCCTGGTGAACGGCGCGCCCAACATACTCAATCTGAAGCAGATCATGAGCTACTATCTGGAGCACCGTTACGACGTGGTGGTGCGCCGCACCAAATACGAGCTGAGGCTGGCTTTGAGGCGCGCCCATATAGTGGAGGGTCTGCTCGTCGCCATAGACAACATCGACGACGTGGTGTCCATCATCCGCAACGCCTCCAGCGCCGCAGCGGCCAGAGACGAGCTGATGACCCGCTACGGGCTCACCTGGCAGCAGGCTACCGCCATTCTGGACATGCAGCTGAGACAGCTGGCCGGTCTGGAAAGAGGCAAGCTGGAAGAGGAAAATATCCGCCTGCTGAAGAACATCGCTGCCATGGAAGACCTGCTGAGCGAGGACAGCAAGATATTTGGCCTCATCAAGGACGAACTGAGGCAGGTGAAGGCCAAGGACGGAGACGAGAGACGCACCCGCATCATCGGCGAGGTGACGGAGGCCGAGGCCGACCTGATACCCAACGAGCACAACATATTCACCATCACCAAGGCCGGCTACGTAAAACGTATGGATCCGGCGGAGTTTCACGCTCAGACCAGGGGCGGCGCAGGCATCAAGGGCTTTGTCACCAAGGAGGGAGACTATCTCACCAACATATTCCTGGCCAATACCCGCAGCGTGCTGCTGTTCTTTACGGACAAGGGCAAGGTGTACAAGCTGAAGGGCTTTGACATCCCGGAGGGCTCCCGCTACGCCCAGGGGTCGGCCATCATCAACCTGATCAACATAGAGCAGGGCGAGACCGTGGTGGCCAATCTGGTGCTGGACAGCGAGGACCAGCCCGGCTTTATGGTGATGGCCACCGAAAAGGGCGAGGTGAAGCGCACCAGCATGGACAACTTCCGCCATATCAGGGCCAACGGCCTGAAGGTATTTGAGGTGGAGGAGGGCGACACTCTCCACTGGGTGCAGGTGTCCAACGGCGATCAGGATATCATACTGGTGACCGAGAGAGGCATGTCCATACGCTTTGCGGAGACGGACATCAGAGCCTCAGGCAGGACCTCCGGCGGCGTGAGAGGCATCAGGCTGGCCGAGGATGACAAGGTGGTGGGCATGACTCTGTCCAGAGAAAACGGCAAGCTGTTCTGCGTCACCGAAAACGGCCTGGGCAAGAAGACCGGCCTGGACGAATACAGGATACAATACAGAGGCGGCAAGGGTATCAAGACCCTGAAGGAGACCGAAAAGACCGGCCGGGTCATCAGCGCCGTGGCCGTGAACGACGCCGACAGCCTGATAGTGGTGGCCAGCGACAGGCGGGTCATCAGATTTGAGCTGTCTGACGTGAGAGAGACCGGCAGGGCCACTCAGGGAGTGAAGGTGATCAGACAGTCCACCAAGAAGACCGAGGGCGAAGAGCCCGCAACGGTGATCTCCATAGAGAGGATACCCGGCGAAGAAGAGCTGCAGAGAGCCATAGAGGAAGCGGGCTCTCTCTACAAGGACCCCGGCGCCGGCAGCTCCGGCGACCCTGACGAAGAGGGCTTGCCGGAAGAAGAAGGCTACGAGGACGCCTCGGGAGAGGACCAAGCCGGGGACGCTTTGTCAGAGGAAGAATGACCTGCGCAGCCAACCGGCGCAGCAGATAAAAAAGCGGCAGGCGCGTGAGCGCCTGCCGCCGTTTTTTCTCTTTACTTCCACAGTCCGGTGATCCTGATCTCCGCTGCTCCTCTGTCCACAAAGACGCCCCAGCCTCTGGGGTCCCGGTTTTCAAAGGGCACGCTGAGCTGCAGATACAGCTTGCCGTCTATGAACGCGTCCAGTCTGTCATAGCATCTGACTATGTGCAGAGCGTAGGTCCTGCCGTATTCCACCGGGAAGCTGCGGCAGTTCACGTTGTGGTTCAGATTCACCAGCTTGTCGCAGAACACCTTCTGAACGTCGTGGTCCAGTATGATGCCCGTGTCCTCCATGGCAAAGGGGTGTCCGAAAGGCCTGAGGGTTATGCCCGCGGCGGAGCCGGAGAGCAGAGTCACCTCTGCCTCTATCTCCGAGTAGTCGTCGCAGCCGGCTATGATCTCCGCTGCCTGCCAGCCGGTCTCGGCCGAGCCCTTGTATATATTGCCCTCCCGGGTCCAGACGCCCTCGTTGAAGACCCACGCAGGGTGGGCGCAGATGCACTTTGCGTCCAGGTCCCGCAGGTCCGCCGGGTCTCCCAGCCGGGCCTCGGGTATGTCGTAAGGGTAGGCGGGATAGAGATGCCCGGCAGCGTCTGTCTTCAGCTCGTAGGGCCGGGAGGCGGTGTCGTCCAGCCGTCCCGTGAAGCGCTGGGTGAATATCAGGTAGCGCTTGCCCCTGAACATGAGGCTCTTGCAGGAGTAGCCGCAGCCTCCGCCTATGAGCACATTGTCATCTTCCAATTGCCTGTAGGGCCCGAAGGGGTTGTCGCAGACCGCGTAGATGGTGCCGTTGGAGATATTGGGGTCGCTGTAAAAGCCTCTGTTGCCATAGCCGTGTCCCACCAGACAGGTGAGATACCAGCGGCCGTCCAGGAAAAACACGTCGTGGGCCTCCACGCAGGCCATGTTCCCGGGCACGAACACCGGGTCCTTCTGCTCCCAGGTCACCATATCCCGGCTCACCGCACAGGCTATACAGGCGGTGGAGGAGGGGGTGGAGCCCTTGATGCGGGTGACGAAATAGCCTATATAATAGTCCTCATAGGGCACCACCACCATATCCCGGCAGTCCACGCAGCCGCAGGCCTCCCGGGTGTTGATGTATCTGTCGTCCGGGAAAATGATGGGGTTGCCCTCGTATTTGGTAAATGTGTAGCCGTCGGGGCTGGTGGCCAGGCCTATCCTTTGGATGGGTTCGTCCTTGCCCCGCATGGTGTAAAACAGGTTGAACCGGTCCTTGTCATATATGCAGCAGCCGGTCCAGGGCTGTATGTTGTCGTCGGGTCTGTCCGAAGGTCCGTGGGCGTAGGGGCATTCCTCCCAGTGGATCAGGTCGCGGCTCACCGCGTGGCCCTGCCAGTCGCCGTCTGTGACGGGGCGGGGAGAGCCGGGCTCGTGAGACTGCAGATAATACATGTGCGCCACTCCGTCGCGCTCCACGCACCAGGTGTCCCACACGCTTATGCCGTCGGGCTTATAACATCGCTGTTTGCTCATAGTGAACTCCGTAAAAATGATTTCTCTACTTCTATTGTAGCAGAAAAAAACAGGGTGTGTGAATACTTTTCCTGCTCAAGGTTTTTTGTTAGGGCGGAGGACCGGGCGCCGAGCCTCGATACAGGCGCAATACCCAGAGATCGTCCGACACCGGGACTGCTTTCTTTCCCTCGTGCTGTTCCACGGCTCTTTCAGGCAAGGGGGGCTTCCCCCCTTCGCATACCCCCCTTTTTTTTCGTGGGTACGGCGTACCCACACCCGCCCGGGGCTTTTCGAAGCGCCCCGGACCCCCCTCACGACCAGGGCTTGCTGCCCTGGACCCGTCTGCGCCTCAGGTCTGCGCTCTGCGGCGGGGCAGAAAAGAAGCTGCATTTCTGCCTTTTCCGCCTTGCGCCTGACGGCGACGCTTGCCCTTCGGCTTGAGCAGGGGCTCCGCCCCTCCCACCCCGGCTTGGTCCGTGACCCGGGCACGTTTGCTTCGATTGGGCGGTATGGTTATCTCCCAGCGAAATCGCTGATTTCGTTGGGTGATAACTCTTGTGTCATCCAGACGAAAATGGGTAAGAATATCAAACGCGACTGCGTTTGGCCATTTCCAGGGAGGCCCCCGGAGTCCTCGGGAATTTGCGCCGGAAAGACCGATTCGCGCAGGCCCCGGTCACCCGCGAGGAGGCAATTTGCAGCGGGGAAAGGCGCCTTGGGCGGGCGCGGGAGCGCCCGCCCAAGGCTAACAAAACATTGGGTGTTGCCGGTCAGTTTGTTTTTATCACTTGAATAATGTATAATGAAGTTGAATCTCACCGTTTCATGACGGCGCAAAACAAGGAGACCTGTATGACAAGAATGTGCAAACATGCGGCGATGGCGCTGCTGATAGTATTATTATCGGCCGCCGGGCTTTTCGCGGAGACCATCACCATCAACACGGAGGCGGACCTTTTGGCTCTTCAAACGGGTGATTATGTCATCAAGGCGGGGGACACTGTGGAGTTTGCCGCCGGCAAGACCTTTGACCTCAACGGTGTTGCGGTGAAAGGCATTGATGAAAACAACGGCACCGTAGAAGGTAACGGAGCCACGATCATCGCTCCCTTCGTCAAGTCGGACGTCACGTTCGGCGGCTTTTTCAATAGTAACAAAGGTGTCATCCGGGATCTGCATTTTGTGCTTGCCAAGGACAACGTGCCCGAAGGTCCGGAGTATTACGCCATTATCTGCTGTGATAACATGGGCGTAATAAGCGGCTGTTCCGTGGATGGAGGGGGATACGGGGTCGTTCCCGACAGCAGCTTCGGAGCCATTACCGCTTTAAACGCCGGCGAGGTGTATGACTGCCACGTGAAAAACCTGTTCGTCAGGCCCGAGAGTGACCGATCCGCCGTCGGCTTCATAACGGCGTATTCCGACGGCAGTATTTGCGCCTGTTATACCACAAACTGCACTGCAGAAAACGCCAGATACATCGGCGGGATAGTCGGCCAGGCCAACGACGGAGAGATCAAAAGGTGCGCCGCGTGGAACATGTTTGCGCAAGCCCGGCCCGAATACGTGGGTCCGGACGGAGAAGTACTGGACGAATGGGCCAGCTCCGGCGGGATAGGAGGCATGGTGGACGCCGTCGCCATATCCGAATGCGCATCTTATCACAACACTTTCGCCGGCGACTACTGCGGAGGCCTGGTCGGGTATATGTCGCATGCCACGTTGAACAACAGCTACTCCTGTGTCAACTCCTGCCATCCATATCACTTTGAGGGCCTTCTTCTGGGATGCGGACTGGAAGCCGAGGGCATCAACAACTATGTCTGTGAAGACGCGGACGTCATCGGCTCTGAAGAAGTCTGCGATATCGAATGGGATTTCCTTAACGCCGCCCTGTTTACCGACGGCACCCTGCTCGAGTTTCTGAGTGGCGGACAGTGGTATGAGGGCCCGGACGGGTATCCTATGCCCTTTGAATATTCGGATAACGTGCCCGTCAGAGGAGTCATTCTGGACCTCCATTCCGTGACTCTGGAGGTGGGCAAGACCAAACGCCTCACTGCCACCGTGGCTCCCTCCGACGCCACCAATCAGGAGCTGGTGTGGTCCTCTTACGATAAGACTGTGGCCAAGGTGAGCTCCACGGGCAAGATCACGGCTGTCGGCCCCGGCTCCACCACCATCCGGGTGAAGACCAAGGACGGCGGCTTCATCGACAAATGCAAGGTAAAGGTGACGGAGGCCGTGATCCCCGTGACCGGTGTGACTATCAGCAAGACCACTGCCAAGGTGGAGAAGGGGAAGACCCTCACCCTGAAGGCCACCATTGCGCCGGAGAACGCCACCAATCAGAACGTGACCTGGCAGAGCTACGATACGTCCATAGCTACCGTGACCTCCGAAGGGAAGGTGAAGGGTATCGCTGCCGGCACCACCACCATCAGAGTGAAGACCAAGGACGGCGGCTTTACCGCCAAGTGCAAGGTGACCGTGACGGTGCCCACCGTACCCGTCACCGGCGTCATCCTCAACAAGACCGTGGCCTCCGTGGCCAAGGGCAAGACCTTTACCCTGAAGGCAGTCATCACCCCCACGGACGCCACCGACCAGAGGGTGACCTGGTCAAGCTATGATACGTCTATAGCCACCGTGGACTCCGACGGCAAGGTGAAGGGCATAGCTCCCGGCACCACCACCATCAAGGTGAAGACCAAGGACGGCGGCTTTACCGCCAAGTGCAAGGTGACGGTGGTCATACCCGTTACAGGCATCAGCCTGAACATTAACAGCGTGACCTTGAAGGCGGGCAAGACCAAGACCCTGACGGCCACGGTGAAGCCTGCGAACGCCACCGTGACCAAGGTCATATGGACCTCCAGCAATCCGACGGTGGCTACCGTGAACTCCTCCGGCAAGATCACCGCCGTGAAGAAGGGCAAGGCCACCATTACCGCCACCACCAAGGACGGGGGCTTTAAGGCCACCTGCGCAGTGACAGTCCAGTGACGGAAGATATATTTTGATCACTGCTCCCCTTCGGCAACGCCCGAAGGGGAGCCGCTTTTTGTGGTGAAAGCAGCGCCCGGCGGTCAAAAATAACGTCATCTCGGCGACAAGCCGTTAGGCTTGGCGGTAAGAGATCTCCTCCGATGGAAGGACAGGTTCCGTTGCGGCACTATGCCCACCGCCGGAATAGTGTTCTTCGATCGGGCGGCGACGTTTTCTCTCGTCATCCCGGCGGAAATCGCAAATGTGTAATGCGTTAGCATTGCGCGATTTCCGGGAAGGGACCTTCGGCGGGAGGGCCGTATCCAAGCACTGACGAGAAGTGCGGGAGAGTTTCCCATTGTTCCGCTCAGCTTGTTCGGCAGCGGAGGCTCGCGGTTCTGCCGAAGGGGACTTCTTACCGGTGAGGGCCTGAGGAGCCCTCACCGCCGAAGTGACGTCGTTATTGAATTGGACAAAGTGCCCGGGCTTAGGCCGAGGGTGCATCCTGCAGCGGGAAAAGGCGCCTTGCGGCGGCGCGGAAGCGCCGCCGCAAGGCATAATAAAACAGTGTGCGTTGGCAGGCGCGCAGTGCCTGCCAACGCACACATCTCTCCGGGAGGACGCGAAGGGCTTTTCTCAGCCTATCATTCGCCGGACTCGGGCTGCCTGGTATTAAACTGGTCTCTGTAGATGCTGCAGCAGATGATGATATAGATGATGATGCAGACTACCACGATCAGGGTCTGCTTGAGATAGCCTGCGAACGCGCATATCAGGCCTCCCAGCAGGAGCAGTACGCTGCAGCCCTGACAGGAGCTTTCTTTGGAGCCGACTATTGCGCCTATCAGTATCACTGCAGCCAGGATGGAGATCAGCTCCCACAGGAGCATGTGCCCTATGTCGGCCGTGATGTGTTCGGAGTCGGGGCTGAAGACGGCCAGCAGCAATGAGGGCACCGCGATCAGCATCAGCGCGCCGGATCCGGCGGCGAGCCAGGCTCTGTTGGCCGCAGCCCTGCGCTGCTCTTCCGCGAGAGAGATCTGCTGCCACTCTGCCACCCGGCCTTGATACGACGCTCCTTCGCCCAGCTTTTCCAAAAGGGCTGTGACCGTCAGGTCCAGCCCGCAATTCGGGCAGCTGCGCATATTCCGGGAGATCTGCGCCCGGCACTCGGGGCAGGTCCTTTGGCTGTAGCAGTCCCGTAAGTCGAGGATAGGTTTGTCTGCCATGCGTTTGAGAGTGTGTGAGCTTGGGGTGGGCGGGGCGGCCCGGAGGCTTTGTTATCCGCCCTTCAGGTTCCGGAGGGCTTCGTCGTTGTTGGCGATGACCATGGCTGCCTTGGAGCAGGACTCCAGCTCGGCGCAGGAACCGCAGGTGGGGAGCTGCTTTTCCATGGCGCATTTGCGTATGGGGCACAGCTCGCTGCAGTAGTGGAACTTGACGCCCTCTGTCCGGCAGCCCTCGCAGTTGATGTATTCGGGCAGGATGGTCACGTTGTTCATCCTGCTCCATTCTTCGGCAGTCTTGCGGCGCAGCTCGTCGTCGTTGTTTTTGGTGGCGATATAGGCGTCGCACTTTTTGCAGTCAAGGCCGCAGCAGGCTATAAATTTGTTCATGATATTCTCCTGTGATGGTGATATACGGTGTGCTCGGCTTCAGCGCCGGCGGGGGAAGTGCAGCCAGCCGAGCCTGTTCTTTCTGTGGTGTTCGATGGTGTATCTGACCAGATAGCCGACGAAATCGTCCCTGCTCCTGAAGCCCTGGGGGATGGTCACATAGGTGTACCATGCTCCGGGATAATCCCACTTCTCCTCAAAAAAGGCTTCCGGGGGATAGGGGTCAAGGATCTCCTCTATCCCGGGGTCCCTGATCCTCGCCTTTTCCAGAGCCTCCTTGTGTATGGCGTCTCTGAATCTGGCGGCGTCCTTCAGGTCGCGTTCGGTGTATGGGGGCATGTTGTCTCCTCTCTGTGATCGCCGGCGCAAGAGTCCGCCGGTCCGCAGTCCGGCCAAAGGCCCGGGACCTGCAATTTCATTATAGCATATCCGGGGCAAAAACGGCCCGGCAGGCCCGGATGGTGATATAATAAAGAAAAAGAACGCTGTATATCGGGGAGTGACTGTATATGCTGCAGCTGAAACAGGAGACCATAGCGCTGCTGGAGGACATAGAGCGGCGGATCGATCCGGACGCGGAGGACCGTCTGGACGCGGACTGGCTCGCCTTTCTGCGGGGTGAATATGAGGGGGATATCTTCCGGCCCCGCAGGGACCGGGTCTCTCCGCCGGGGACGCCTCTTGCTCCCGTCAACATCAACGACGCCCTGGAGGACCCGGAGACTATGCTCACCGGCGAGATGCAGACCGTGTCCCGGGCTCTGGGGTCCGAGGGACTGAATCTGGCTGTGCGGGCCAACTACGGCACCGCCATTCTGGCTTCGCTCTTCGGGGCCGAGATCTTTGTGATGCCCAGAGAATACAACACCCTGCCCACTGCCCGGTCCTTCGGAGATACGGACCGTATCAGAGAGATCGTGGAGGCGGGGGCGCCGGATTTGGACCGGGGTCTGGGAGAGCGGGTATTCCTGTGCGGGGAGCTCTTCAGGGAGATAGGGGAGCGGTATCCCCGGATAGGGAGCCGGGTCACCGTGTATCATCCGGATCTGCAGGGGCCTCTGGACATCTGCGAGCTCATGTGGGGAGGGGACATGTTCTACGCCATGTATGACGAGCCTGAGCTGGTCCACGCCTTCATGAGCCTCATCACCGACGCCTATATACGCTTTATGGAAAAGTGGTTCCGGCTGTTTCCCTGCGGCGTGGAGATGAATGCCCACTGGGTCAGCCTGCGCCACCGGGGCCGGCTGTGCCTGCGCTGCGACAGCGCCATGAACCTGTCTCCGGCGCTCTACGAGGAATTTGCCGTGCCCTATGACAGGATACTGCTGCAGCGCTTTGGGGGCGGCATCATGCATTTTTGCGGCAGGGGAGACCACTATATTTCCCTGCTTTGCGCTCAGCCCGGGCTCACCGGGGTGAACATGTCTCAGCCCCATCTCAACGATATGGAGGTCATCTACCGCAACACAGTGGACCTGGGCATCCTCCTGCTGGGCTTTCCCGCGGACCGGGCGGCGGAGGATGCGGGCAGAGGCTTTCACCACCTGATGCAGGTGTGAGGCGCAAGGGACCGAGGGGCGCAATGAGGGGCCTCCGTCCTGTGACGCATGACGGTCCCGATGTGGTATAATAGAGGTGTAAAGCCGGGGTCTTCGGGGACTTGCGGCAAAAGGGAGGCCCGGAATATGAACATACTCATCATCGACGCTCAGGGAGGCGGCATAGGCAGACAGCTGATAGCCGCGGTCCGGGAGGCGCTGCCCGAGGCCCGGATCACTGCCGTGGGCACCAATTCCGCTGCCACCGCCAACATGCTGAGAGCCGGGGCTCACGAGGCCGCCACCGGCGAAAACCCGGTGACTGTCTGCTGCGCCAGGGCGGACGTCATAGCGGGGCCCGCGGGCATAATCATGGCTGACGCCATGCTGGGGGAGATCACTCCCCGGATGGCTCTGGCGGTGGCTCAGAGCCGGGCGCAAAAGGTGCTGCTGCCCTTCAATCAGTGCGGCACAGTGATAGTGGGCGTCACCGAAAAAAGCATGGGGGCTCTGGTGCAGTCCGCCGCCGATGAAATAAAGCGCCTGGCGGAAAAAATCGTTGACAAAAACCGGCCCTCGGGTATATAATAAGGTTGTATGAGTCCGGCATGAAGCCGGCGCCGGCGCCGAAGCGCCGCAGTATGCAGATATTATCGTATCGCGTTCGCGAAGACGCGGGGCGTGCGCGCCCGCGCCTTTTTCGTAAAACGCGCGGGAAACATGTATTTACGGAGGATCATTATGGCATGTTTTTTGGTATCCGCTGCCGAAGCGGTAGTTGCGACCGTTGCCTGTAAGGTGATGGAGAAAAAAGAAAAGTCCGACAAGAAGCACGGGGGCATTCCCTTTTCCGTCAAGCTGGGTTGGCTCAGAAATATGCTGTGGGGCGGCACCGCTCTGCTGGCCTTTGAGCACGTGTGGCACGGCGAGGTGACTCCCTGGGCCCCGTTCCTGACGGCCATGAGCGATCCGGCGGACACGGCGGAGATGCTGGGTGAGATGTCCACGGTAGGCGTCAGTATGGCCTGCCTGGTCACCGGCGTGTGGCTGGTGATGCTGGGCGTCAGCGCGGTCATCGAAAAGAGAGCGGCCAAGCGAGTCGAAGCAGAAGGGTAAGAGCCATGACTCTGCTGATCTGCGTGCTTGCAGCTGTGGCTTCCACCATAGTCTGGTATTCGTCGGAGGAAAGCCGGATCATGAGATCGGCTGTGCTCATGTGGATGTTCTGGGGAGCCTCCCTCATGTGGCTCATAGACGCCGTGTTCGAATACAGAGAGCTGGGAGCCGAGTATTTTACTCCCGCCATACCCGATATGGTAAACGACGCCTTCCTGGGGCTTTCCGTAGTGGCTCTGGGGCTGGTGATATGGGTCGTCGTGTTTTTGATCGCGGACCCGAAGGGAGTCATCAGAAAGACCGTAGTCAAAGAGTAACCCCCGAAAGGGTATGCGGACGGCATTTTGCCGTCCGTTTTTTTTATTCGAGCTCCAATCGATAGACGTAGTCGTCCATAAAAAAGCCGCCGCCTATGTCTATCTTCTCCGGGCGGAGTATCTCAAAGCCCATGCGCTCATAGGCAAAGCGGGACTCGTTGCGCTTGTTGACGTTCAGCTCGATGGCCGTCAGCCCCTGCTTCCTGGCCTCCACGGCGATAAAGCCGATGATCTGCCGCCCATAGCCTCTGCGCCGCTCCTGCCGATAGAGATAAAACTTGCTCAGATACATGGCGGAGCCTCTGGGGTATATGGCAAAAAAGCCCACCTGTCTGTCTCCGTCCAGCGCGAAGAAATACCTGTATCCCTCCGCCAGCTGCTTTGCTATGGCCGCCTCGCTCTGAAATCTGGCCAGCATGTAGTCGTTCTGCTCTTTGCCTATCAGGGGGTCGTAGTATTCCCTGACGATGTCGGTGGCCATGCGGGACATCTGCCGTATCCCCTCCGTGTCCTCCGCCGTCAGTTCCCTCACTTTCATTGTCTGCTCTCCCGTGAATGTCTGTGATTTGTGTAAAAGCGCCTTATGCCCCTGCCGTATCCGGGCGGGCAAAAAAGCCACCGGCTCCGGAGACGTCCGGGGCCGGTGTGTCTTCTGTGTGTGGGGCAGGCTTACATCATGCCGCCCATGCCGCCGGGCATGCCCATGCCGCCGCCCATGCCGCCTGCGGGCATAGGAGGAACGGGCTCGGGTATCTCGGTGATCACGCACTCGGTGGTCAGCAGCAGAGCCGCTATGGACGCTGCGTTCTCCAGAGTGGTGCGCACCACCTTGGTAGGATCGATGATGCCGCTGTCTATCATATTGACGTATTCGCACTTGGCTGCGTCAAAGCCCATGTTCTTGTCGTCGAAGGACTTGATCTTGTTGATGATGACGCTGCCCTCCAGACCTGCGTTCTCCACTATCTTGCGGAGAGGAGCCTCCAGAGCCTTTCTCACGATGTTGACGCCGATCATCTCGTCCCGATCCAGCTCTATGGCGTCCAGAGCGGACTCGGCGTTGAGCATGGTGACTCCGCCGCCGGGGACTATGCCTTCCAGGGCCGCTGCCTTGGTGGCTGCCAGAGCGTCTTCGATGCGGCTCTTCTTTTCCTTGAGCTCGGTCTCGGTGGAAGCGCCTACCTTGATGACGGCTACGCCGCCGGCCAGCTTGGCCTTGCGCTCCTGCAGCTTTTCTCTGTCATAGTTGGAGGTGGAGCGGTCGTACTCGCCCTGTATCTGGCTGATCCTGCCCTTGACGGCGGAGGAATCGCCGGCGCCCTCTATGATGGTGGTCTTGTCCTTGGTGATCTTCACGGACTTGGCCCGGCCCAGCATGCTGATGTCCAGGCTTTCCAGCTTCATGCCCAGGTCCTCGGTGATGAACTGGCCGCCGGTGAGGATGGCTATGTCTTCCATCATGGCCTTGCGTCTGTCGCCAAAGCCGGGGGCCTTGACTGCGGCCACGTTCAGGGTGCCGCGGAGCTTGTTGACTACCAGGGCAGCCAGGGCTTCACCGTCCACGTCCTCGGCGATGATGACCAGAGGGCGTCCCATCTGCACTATCTTTTCCAGAATGGGCAGGATGTCGTTGACTGCGGATATCTTTTTCTCAAAGAGCAGGATAAAGGGCTCTTCCATCACGGCTTCCATTCTCTCGGCGTCCGTGACCATGTAGGGGGAGATGTAGCCCTTGTCGAACTGCATGCCTTCCACCCAGTCCATGGTGGTCTCGGTGCCCTTGCTCTCTTCGACGGTGATGACTCCGTCGTTGCCCACCTTGTCCATAGCGTCGGCGACTATCTTGCCGATCTCTTCGGAGTTGGCGGAGATGGCCGCTACCTGCTCGATGGAGCTGCGGTCGGTGACCTCTACTGCCTGGGCCTTGATGGCCTCTACCACGGCGGCGGTGGCCTTTTCGATGCCCCGCTTGATGGCCATGGGGTTGGTGCCGGCGGCCACGTTCTTGAAGCCCTCTCTGATAATGGCCTGGGCCAGGACGGTGGCTGTGGTGGTGCCGTCGCCGGCCACGTCGTTGGTCTTGGAGCTGACTTCTCTCACCAGCTGGGCACCCACGTTCTCAAAGCGGTCCTCCACCTCTATCTCCTTGGCGATGGTGACGCCGTCGTTGATGATGAGGGGGCTGCCGAACTTCTTCTCGATCATTACGTATCTGCCCCGGGGGCCCAGGGTCACGCTTACCGCATCGGCCAGCTTGTCTACGCCCTTTTCAATGAGACGGCGGGCGTCCTCCGAAAACTTCAGATCCTTTGATGCCATATTATATTACTCCTTGATTATTCTATCACTCCGAGGATGTCTTCGGCCCGGAGAATGACGTATTCTTCACCCTCCACCTTGACCTCGGTGCCGGCATATTTTCCGTAAACTATTTTGTCACCGACCTTCACGTCTATGGGAACGATGGTCCCGTCGGAAAGGCGGGAGCCTTCTCCTATGGCGATGACCTCTGCCTCCACGGGCTTTTCCTTGGCTGTGTCGGGCAGGTAGATGCCGCCGGCGGTCTTTTCAGCCATGTCAAGAGTCTTGGCTATCACTCTGTCGCCTAAAGGTTTGAGCATATGCTCCTCCTGTTATCCATAAAAGGTATTAGCACTCTCGCTTGCCGAGTGCCAACTATATTTTACTACATTTCGCCCCGTCCCCGCAAGGCTCGCAAGGGGAGCGAAAATAATTTTCGTGAAAATTTTTCGCTCTATTGCATTTTTTCGGGATTTTAAGGTATAATCAAAGTAGGTAAGTTAATTAACGATACTTCAGGCAAGGATACCAAGTATGAAAAAATCTATCTTAATGCTTCTTTTGGCGATGCTGATGGCAGCGTCTATGGTGCTGTTTTGCGGCTGCGGCAGTGATGACAGCAGCTCCGACAGCTCTTCGTCCTCTTCCGATGACGAATACAATGCCGACGGTACTGCCAGCATGAGCTCGGGCGCTTCCGGCCCCGCTATGCCCACCATGCCCAGCACGCCCAGTTTGCCCACCATGCCCGGCGCTACCGGCGCCCCCGGCGCGGCCGCTGCTCCCGCAGCCCCCAAGGCAGCGGACACCATATCCTTCGACGAGGCCAAGACTGTCACCGTCCCCAAGCTGTTTACCAACAAGTCGGGTCAGTCCTACTACGTCTTCAAGTTTGCGGATGAAAGAGGCGCTATATATACCTGCAAGCTGCCCGAGGCAGAGGCCGACGGCAAGTGGAGCAAGGGAGGCTGGCTGGCCACCTTCAAGGCCTATATGCTGCCTTCTCAGGCTGCCGCCAACGAGCTGGCCGCTCTCACCACCAAGGAAAAGCTTTCGAGCTATCCCTTCCTGACTGCTGCCAACGCTTCCATGACAGTGCCCGGCTACGGTCTGCCCAAGACAGCCAGCACCGGCGTGTTTGTCATATCCCCCAGCAGAGGCGGCTCTATGAACGGTTTCGGCATCGGCACCGGTACAGGCACCATGGGTATGGGAATGTCCGGTATGTCCGGTATGGGCGGTATGATGCCTACTCCCACTATGCCCGGTATGTCCGGTATGGGCGGCGGCTATGACACCATGGGCGGTATGTCCATGCCTACGCCTACCATGCCTACTCCCTCTATGCCCGGTATGGGCGGCGGCTATGACACCATGGGCGGTATGTCCATGCCTACGCCTACCATGCCTACTCCCACCTTGCCCGGTATGGGCGGCGGAATGGGCGGCGGCTATGACATGGGCGGCGGAATGGGCGGTATGATGATGCCTACTCCCACTATGCCTACGCCGACTATGCCCGGTATGTATTATTAGTACCCTATGCCTGTTTACACATACAAGTGTGAGGAGTGCAAACGCAGGTTTGAGGTCCGTCAGTCCATGACAGATCCGGAGATAGAGGTCTGTCCCGACTGCGGAGGCAAGGTGCACAAGGTCATCGGCCAGACGGGAGTCATATTCAAGGGGTCGGGCTTTTACGTCAACGACAACGCCTGTCCCAAGGCCGACCTGGACAGCCACGACAGCCCATGTCATTCCTGTCCCCACGCTCACAAATGAATATCAAGCGCAGTTCTCACAGAGAGAGCTGCGTTTTTTTTTGGAGATCATCATGAAAAAGACAGTGTTTTGGGTCCTGGCTCTTGTGGCGCTCTGCGCCCTGGCGGCGGCAGCCGCCCCGGAGAGCGAAGGCGGCGCCGAGGACACAGCGGCAGCCCTGACCGCCAATGAGAAGGGCGGCATGGCCTATGAGATAAAGTATATCAAGGACCGCAAGGCGGGCAAATACTCCATAGACCTGAGATACCCCCTGCTGAAGTCGGAGGCCGGCTTTGCAGCGGCTGCCAACAAGGACATAAAGGAGAGCTATGACAGCTTTGCCAAGGGCTTTCGCGAGATCCTGGGCGAGGTGGACTACGGCCCCGAGATGGAGATGGAGCTGACGGCGGAGCCCACGGTGACTCTCAACAGGGCCGGCGCTTTTTCGGTCCGGAGCCTGGTCTATTCCTACACCGGCGGGGCCCATCCCAACACGGTGACCTACTGCGGCAGCTTCATAGACGGCGTCTCAAAGCCTCTCCGGTTCGCAGATCTCTTCAGGCCCGACGCCAAAAAGGATATAGTGGCCCTGCTCAAGACGCCTCTGGATGAGGAACGCAGGGAGAGGATAGGCGATCCGGACCTGCCGGACGAAGAAAAGCAGGTGGATCCCGAATACATAGAGGGCTGCATAGACAGCTTTGTCCTGACTCCCACGGGCGTCAACTGGATATTTGATCCCTACGCCATAGGCTCCTATGCCGAGGGGCGCTATGAGGCCCTGCTGAGCTGGACCGAGCTGAAGCCCTATTTCAAGCCAAACAAAGTGATCGCAGGCCTCACTGCCGACTTTGAGAGCAAGGTGCGGGTGAAGGGCTCCGTCCATCTGCTCTACGAATACGGGCTGCCTGCCGGGGCCAAACTGAAGGCCGGCATCATGGACATGAAAAAAGCCCGGGCTGCCGCCGCAGAAGACGATATCGAAGCCTGTTTTCAGCTGTTTGAGCTGCCTCTTGACTGGGGGCAGGTCCAGTATTTCGACCTGCTCTTTGACGAGGCGGACAAGAAAAACGCGGAGGGCTATGAGTTCGCTGTGTGTGTCGTATACGACGGGGCTCAGGGTGAATTTGTCCGGGTGCAGTGCCCCGCCTCGGGCCTGCTGGACAGCCCCGTGGAGCTGAACAAAAAGCAGGTCAGGGACTCCTCCCTGGCTCCGGACTACACCAAGGAATGGAACTATCTGGTGTATGAGTGCAAGGCCGTGTACGTGGAGAACATCAAGCTGGGCAGCGATCCCTACGTGGAGGTGCGCCTCATGGACGGCGACAGGATACTCCGCAAGCAGTTTACCAAGGAATATCTGTTCAACCCGGCGGAGATAGCCGTGTGCTTTGACGCCCGGGACCTGGAGAACGGCCGGGACTACAGTCTGAAGGTGCTCCTGCGCAACGAAAAGGGCACCCTGTTTGAGTCGGAGCCCCTGGAGTTTCGCCGGGACGACTGGACCACTCTGCCCGAGGATATCAGGCTCATACGGAAATAGGCATGACGGAAGAGCTCTTTTGCTATGACGGCAGGACGGTCCGGGTCACGGACCCGGACGGCTGCGCTGTCACCGGCGAGGCGGAGCATTTTTCCGCCGATTACGGCCTCCACGAATACGGCAGGGACGAAGAAGGTCTGCAGGTGGGGGAATACGTCTTTTTTGCCGGGGATATAGAGGAGATAGAGCTGCTGCCCTCCTTTGAGGAGCTGTCGGCGGCGCTGCCTCCCGGGCGCTACAGGCACGACGACAGCCGCAGCCGCGCCGATCTGGGCGTTTGCCGGGTGCTGGGTATAGCCAGACACTCCGTGACCGGCGAGCCGCTGGTGGTGTGCATCGACGAGGCGGGAGACCTCACGGCTTCTCCCGGCAGCGAATGGCTGGACGGGGGGACGCTGCTCTGCGAAAAGGCGGACTGAACACAAAACAATGCGGGGCTTCACTCAGGTGAAGCCCCGCTCTTTTGGGCGTGTCTATAGCTCTTTGCCTGTGAGCAGCCTGTAGCACTCTCTGTATTTCTCCGAGGCCACCTGCCGCACTTCTGCCGGCAGCTCCGGTCCCGGATATTCCTTGTTCCAGTCCAGGGTCTCCAGATAGTCCCGCACGTATTGCTTGTCATAGCTGGGCTGCCCCTGTCCCTTGCGGTAGAGGGAGGCGTCCCAGAAGCGGGAGGAGTCGGGGGTGAGCATCTCGTCTATGACTATGAGGCTGCCCTCATACATGCCGAACTCGAACTTGGTGTCGCAGATGATGACGCCTCTTTCGGCGGCGTAGTCCCGGGCTCTCTCGTATATGGCTATGCTGGCCTTTTTCAGGGCCTCGCCTATCTCCGGGCCCACTATGCGGCAGCATTCCTCATGGGTGATGTTCATATCGTGGCCTTCTGCCGCCTTGGTGGAGGGGGTGAAGCAGGGGGTGGGGAGCATCTCGGACTCCAGCAGCCCCGCGGGCACCTGTTCTCCGAAGAGGGTCACCTGTCCGCCGTCGGGGGTGAGGCTGCGGTATTCCTTCCAGGCGCTGCCTGCCAGATAGCCTCTCACTATGCATTCCACGGGCTGGGGCTGAGCCTTGACCGTGATGATGCTCCTGCCGTCCAGCATGTCTCTGCAGGCCTCGGGGTCCTCGGCTCCCGCCCGGCCTATCCTCTCGAGGATGTTGTCGATGTCGGCGGTGATGATGTGGTTGGGGATGATATCCCGCATCATGTCGAACCAAAACAGGGATATCTGCGTCAGCACCTTGCCCTTGTCCTCTATGCCGCAGGGAAGGATGACGTCAAAGGCGGATATACGGTCGGTGGCTATCATCAGGAGACTGTCTCCCAGATCGTATATCTCTCTCACCTTGCCGGAGGAATGCTTCCGGAGCCCCTTTATATCGCACTCAGTAACTGTCATAAGATACACCTCGCTCTCTCTTTACTCTATTATTATAAGGCTTTTTCCCGCCTCTGTCAACACGGCCCTTTGCAACGGCCGCCGCTTTTGTAGTAAAATATAAGTGACAGAAAAAGGAGACAAGACATGTCAGACACCCATCACATGAAAGACTCTCTGGTCCGCATCTGCGGGCTGGTCAACGAATACGTCAGCAATTGCCCCTACATACTCAGCCACAGCCTTCCCGAGATCACCTCGGGCCTGCTGGCCTATCTCATGAGGCCCGGCAAGAAGGTGCGCCCCGCGGTGCTCATCTGGTCCTATCTGGCCTGCGGAGGCAGCCCGGAGCATCTGGACAGGGCGCTGCCCATAGCCTGCGGTCTGGAGCTGACCCACACCTGGACCCTGATCCACGACGACATCATAGACTGCGACCCCACCCGCAGGGGAGGGCCCAGCATGCACGTCATAGGGCAGCAGCTGGCCCGGGACCGCTTCGGTGTCCGGGAGCCGGCGGCGGCAGCCAAATACGGGGAGACCTACTCCATACTCATAGGCGACACCATGCACGCCATCTCCGTGGCCATGATGCTGGACTCCGTCAAGGCGGGAGTCTCCCCCGACACGGCGGCGGAATGCGTCCGCTATCTCCAGGGGGAGACCATGAGGCTGCTCATAGAAGGGGAGCTGCTGGACGTGAACTTTGAATACATGGAGCCCGAAGAGGTGGACTGTGACATGATCATCAGGATGATAGAGGGCAAGACCAGCTCTCTGCTCTCCTACAGCGCCCTGGCGGGAGCCATGCTGGGAGCCGATTCACCCGACACCGAAAGGCCTGCGGCCAGAGCTCTGAAGGAGTTTGCCTTCAGCTGCGGCACAGCCTTTCAGCTGAAGGACGACATACTGGGCCTCACCGCCGACGAGGCTCAGCTGGGCAAGCCCGTGGGCTCCGACCTGAGGGAGGGCAAGAAGACCTATCCCATATACCTGGCCCTCTCCCGGTTTGGCAGCAGGGAAAAGGCGGAGTTCCTCCGGGCCTACGGCAATCCCTCCGCTTCTCCGGAGGAGCTGCAGAGAGCCGCCGCCATGATAGAGGAGTGCGGCGCCCTGAGAGACACGGAGGAGCTGGCGGTGAGTCTGGTGGCCCGGGCGCGGCCTCTGCTCAGCGCCGTGGAGGACTCCCGCTACAAGGAATATATACTGGAATGGGGCGACTACATGGTGAGCCGGGCCAAGTGACTCCGGCTTGACTTTTGGCCTATATAATATTATAATAATAGTGACAATAATCAGCAGCGCGCTGCTCAAATAGAGGTGTTTTTTATGATACGTGAGATATCTGCGCTTCAGAAGGCGAGACAAGCCTACATCCCCAAGCTGCCCAAGGCCCTGGCCGGCGGCAAATTCAAGCTGTCTATCGGCTCTCCCTCCGAGCCCGCCCAGGACAAGGACGCCATCAAGGCTCTGTTCCCTGCCACCTACGGACAGCCCGTGGTGAGCTTTGTCGAGGGCAACGGCGAGGGCCTGACCGACAAGCCCATCAACGTGGCCGTGATCCTTTCGGGCGGACAGGCTCCCGGCGGACACAACGTCATAGCCGGCGTGTTCGACGGCATCAAGAAGGCCAACCCCAACAGCAAGGTGTACGGCTTCCTGAAGGGCCCCGGCGGAGCCATCAACAACAACTATACGCAGCTCACGACCGAATTTGTGGACGCATACCGCAATACGGGCGGCTTTGACATGATCATGTCCGGCAGAGACAAGATCGAGACCCCCGAGCAGCTGGAGAGCTGCGAGGCGAACTTCAAGAAGCTGGGCCTCTCCTGCGTGATCATCATTGGCGGAGACGACTCCAACACCAACGCAGCCGTGCTGGCCGAATATATGAAGGCCAAGGACACCGGCGTCAAGGTCATCGGCGTGCCCAAGACCATCGACGGCGACATGAAGAATGACGAGATCGAGGCCTCCTTTGGCTTTGACACCGCCTGCAAGACCTACTCCGAGCTCATAGGCAACATAGAGAGAGACGCCAGCAGCGCCGTAAAATACTGGCACTTCATCAAGCTCATGGGCAGAGCCGCCAGCCACGTGGCGCTGGAATGCGCGCTCCAGACCCAGCCCAATATCTGCCTCATCTCCGAGGAAGTCAAGGAAAAGAAGATCACCCTGTCCGAGATAGTCAACAGCATCACCGACACCATAGTCCGCAGAGCCGAGGCCGGCAAGAACTACGGCGTCATCCTCATCCCCGAGGGTCTGCCCGAATTCATAGCGGACATCAAGACCACCATTGACGAGATCAGCGACATACTGGGCATAGACGCCGCCGCTCTGGCGGACATGGACGCCGACGCCAAGGCCAAGCATATCACCGGCAAGCTGTCCGCCCACTCCGCAGAGGTGTTTTCCTCTCTGCCCGTTGCCGACAGACAGGTGCTCATGACCCGCGACAGCCACGGCAACGTGCCTCTCAGCCAGGTGGAGACGGAAAAGCTGCTGATCAGCCTGGTCTCCGACCGCATCAAGCAGCTGAAGGCCGAGGGCAAGGCCGACAAGGTCAAGTTCAAGGCGTTGGGCCACTTCCTGGGCTACGAAGGCCGCTGCGCCGCTCCTTCCAACTATGACGCCGATTATTGTTACAGCCTGGGCTACACCGCCGCTCAGATGGCCAGAGCCGGCCTCACCGGCTACACCGTAAAGGTGGCCAACACGGACCAGCCCGCCGACAAGTGGGTGGCCGGAGCCGTGCCCGTGACCAAGATGCTCAACATGGAGCAGCGGAAGGGCAAGCCCACCCCCGTGATCAAGAAGGCCCTGGTAGAGCTGGACGGCGCTCCCTTCAAGTTCTTTGCCGCCAACAGAGACCAGTGGGCAACGGAAGACTGCTACGTATATCCCGGCGCCATCCAGTATTTCGGACCTGCCGAGGTGTGCGACCAGCCCACCAAGACCCTGACCCTTGAAAAGAAAGCCTGACAGCAGGCAGCGTAAGGCTCCGGTTCACCGGAGCCTTTTGTATCTGAGGTAGTATATGAGAGAAAGGCTTTCCAGCCGTATCGGTTTTCTGATGCTCAGCGCCGGCAGCGCCATCGGCTGCGGCAACGTGTGGAAATTCCCCTGGCTCACGGGAGAAAACGGAGGCGGCCTCTTTGTGGCCGTGTATCTGCTGCTGGCGGCCCTGATAGGGCTTCCGGTGATGTGTATGGAGATATCTCTGGGGCGGGCCGCCCAGGCCAGCCCGGTGAAGATGTATGACAAGCTGCAGAAGCCGGGGCAGAAGTGGCATATCCACGGGTACATGTGCCTCGCTGCCAACGTCATCGTGTCCGCATTTTACAGCGTGGTGTGCGGCTGGCTCACCTATTACTTCGTATGCTTTGCCTGGGGCAGGCACGAAGACCTGACCTTTGCGGGCATGATCAGCGACCCTGCGGTCAACACCATATATATGGCGGCCGTGGTAGCCATGACCTTTTTTATCCTGTCCTTTGACCTCAAGAGAGGTCTGGAGCGGGTAAGCAAGGCGCTGATGGTGGCTCTCTTTTTGCTCATGGGCTTTCTGGCCGTCAGATGCTCCATGTTCCCCGGAGCCATAGAGGGGCTGAAGTTTTATCTGGTGCCGGATATGAGCAAGCTGAGCTGGAGCATAGTTCCCGCTGCCGCCAACCAGGCCTTCTTTTCCCTGTCCGTGGGCTTTGGTATAGTGGCGCTGTTCGGCAGCTACATAGACAAGGGCAGGAGCATCCTGGGCGAAGCCGCCACCATCGTGGTGATGGATTCCCTGGCCGCCATTCTGGCTGGGCTCATAGTATTTCCCACCTGCTTTGCCACGGGAGTGGACGTGGGCGCCGGCCCGGGGCTCCTGTTTGACACCATGGCGGAGGCCTTCAGAAATATGGCGGGAGGCAGGATCATAGGCTCGCTGTTCTTCCTGTTCATGGTGTTTGCCGCCCTTACCAGCATGCTGTCCATCTGCGAGACCATCCTGGGCTGCGTCCGGGAGCTGACCGGCTGGGACAGACACAGGGGCAGCGTGGTGTGCGGCGTCGGAGTGGCTCTGCTGAGCCTCACCACCGCCCTTGGCTACAGCCTGTGGCAGTTCCACCCCTTCGGCCCGGATTCCTCCTGGCTGGACCTGTGGGACTTCGCGGTCACCAATCTGCTGTTTCCTCTGGGCGCTCTGATCATAGCCCTGTTCTGCACCAACGCACGGTTCGGCTGGGGCTGGGACAAGCTGTGCGAGGAAGCCAATTCCGGCAGGGGCATGAAGGTGAAGGGCTGGATGAAGCCCGTGTTTGCCTTTATAGCGCCGGTGTCCATATTCGTGCTGTTTGTCATAGGCATGCTGACCTTCAGCTGGCGCTGACAGAAGTAAGGGAGAAAAGATCATGAAGCTGGGTATCATAGGGACGGGCAAGATAGCGCACGACGCCCTCTACGCTCTGGAGCCTCTGGAGGATATTGTCTGCGCCGCCATCTTCGCCAGGCCCCACAGCCGGGAAAAGGGGGAAGCCCTGGCCGGTCAGTACGGCATACCCCGGGTCTACACGGATTATGACGAGCTGCTCCGGGACGGGGACGTGGACACGGTGTATATCGCCCTCATCAACAGCGTCCATTATGAATATGCCAAAAAGGCCCTGGCAGCGGGCAGGCACGTGATACTGGAAAAGCCCTTCACCGGGACCTGCGGGGAGGCGGAGGAGCTGTTTTGCATGGCCGGGGACAGGGGGCTCTACGTGTTCGAGGCCATCACGGTGCTCCACAACGAAGTCCTGGAGAAGATGCGGGCATCTCTGCCACGGCTGGGCCGTATCAGGCTGATGATGGCGAATTTTTCGCAGTATTCCGGCCGGTACGACCGCTATCTCCGGGGGGACGTGGACCACTATTTTTCACCGGAGCATCTGGGCGGCGCTCTGAGAGACATCAACGTGTACAACATACATTATGCCGCGGCACTGTTCGGAGCGCCCCGGAACAAGAGCTATTTTCCCAACCGGGGCTTCAACGGGGTGGACGTGTCCGGGGCGCTGGTCCTGGAGTATGACGGCTTTGTCTGCGTCCTGACGGCTGCCAAGGATTCGGACAGCCCCTGCTTTGTGTCCGTGCAGGGCGAAAAGGGCTGGATGCGCATAGACGGCAAGCCCAACACCGGGCCAAACCTGACAGTGGCAGTGGCCGACGGCGGCAGGGCGGGAGAGGGCCGTGACGCTTCGGGGGCAACTGTGAGGACCTATGTCACCGAGGAGTTTGCGCCTGCGGCGGTCCGGCACCGCCTGACGGCGGAATTCAGGGCTTTTGCCGACATCATAGCCGCCAATGACCGGGCAAGGGCAGACCTGCTGGCCCGGGAGACCCTGACGGTGATGAGCATCATAGACGGGCTGTAAGGGGACAAAAGAGACGGGGCTTCCGGAAACGGAAGCCCCTTGCTTTTGAGAGGTTGCCCTATTCGGCAGGCTCTATGACCTGAGGTGTGGTGAACACCGTGTAGGGCTTGTTGTTGCAGGTGAGGGTGATCTGGCAGACTGCGGCCTTGTATTTGCCTTCGGCCTTCACGTTCACCGAGGCGGCGCTGTCCGTCTTGCTCATGGGAGCGGGCTCAAAGGGAGACTTTCTCAGGTCCCGACTGTCGCCCGTGGCCACGAACACGGTGGCCGCGGTGATGACGGCGTCCTTGGGCGCTCTCACCACGCAGGCTGCGGAGCCCTTCTTGGCGGTCCAATTCCAGGTGGGGGCGGGCATCTCGGCGGAGCCGGCGCATTTTTCCACGAACATGGCGGCCGTGTTGATGATGGGCAGCAGCCTGAGAGGGTCTATCTGCGAGCCGTCGATGGTCTTGCCGTGGTCCATGTTGACCGCATAGACCAGATACTTGTCTCCGGGGAGGCTCTTCCAGTAGAGGTTGGCCGAGGCTATGTTCCAATAGCTGTCGTTGGTGGCGTTGATGAGCAGCTTGGGCACCGTGATCTTCGGCGCGTAGGTGATGGGATCCACCAGCTTCATAAAGCTCTTGCCCTTGGAGGAGGTGAGCATGTCCTCAAAGGCGGTGTATTCCTTGATCATGTCCGAATAACGGCCGTAGGCTTCCTTTTGCAGCGCCAGCTGCTTTTCCATGTCCAGAAAGTCAAATATGACCGGGATGATGCCGGCTATGCGTTTGTCTCCGGAGGCGGCGGCCAGCCAGGTGATCCAGCCGTCCTTGGAGGGGCCGCCGATGACGTATTTGGACACGGGGGCTCCCTGCTGCTTCAGATAGGCGTCGCAGATGTCCATGGCCTTCAGCACGCTCTTGGCCATGGGCAGCAGCATCACGTCTTCCTGTTTGCCGCCGGCATAGGCTTCGGCCAGGGTCTTGGCTATGGCGCCGTCGTCGGACAGGCCCGGCTGTTTGTTGGGCACGTCCCAGACTATGACCATAGGGCAGCCCAGCACGGAGGCTATCATGCCCGCGTATTTGTCCAGCTCCTTCATCCCGTCGCCCATGACTGCAAACAAGAGAGCCGTGTCGGGCACGGTGACGGTCTTGGGTATGATGATGCTGACGGTGTGCTTCCAGGGTGTGTTTTTGTAGGTGAGGCTGGTCATGCCCAGCTCACAGCGCAGGGCCTGAGACACTTCAGTCCGGGAAATCTCGTTCCAGGCAAAGGCGTCTTCGGCTTTGGAAAAATAGTCTCCCAGGGCATCGCCCAGCAGACAGGAGGCCGCGCACAAAAGGCATAAGACGGTAAACAGACATCTTTTCATGGTATATGCTCCTTAGCAGTATTCACCCTTAATATATCACAACCCGGGGGGCCTTGTCAATAAGGTTTTTGCATAATATAGGGCGGAGCCACGGGGAAGGCTTGCTTTTTCATATGCGGTGTGGTATAATCGGTCTTGACTGCACAACACAAGGCATGCCCGCCCTGATTTTACGGCGGGCCGTAAGGATAAACTATGGAAAAAATCAAGATAACCCAAGAGGGTTTGGACAAGGTAAATCAGGAGCTGGACAATCTGGTAAAGAACGAAAGGCCCCGTATCATAAACAGGATCAAGGAAGCCAGAGAGCTGGGAGATCTGAGCGAAAACTTTGATTATCACGACGCCAAGCGGGAGCAGGGCGTGGTGGAGAGCCGCATCGCCGAGCTGAAATATATATTGGAAAACGCGGAGCTCACGGAAGCTGCCGGCACCGACAAGGTGCAGATAGGCTCCAGAGTCAAGATATTCCTGGAGTCCATGGGCATGGAAAACGAATTCACCATAGTGGGACCCGCCGAGTCCGACATAGCGGCGGGCAAGATCAGCTGCGACAGCCCCATGGGCGAAGCTCTCATGGGAGCCGGCACCGGCGACGAGATCGAATTCAATACCCCCGGCGGCCTGCAGAAATGCAAGGTGCTGGCCATCAATTAGCATGAAGATCACCGGCACCTTTCTGGACGAGA
>JAFZNQ010000118.1 GCA_017552965.1 Abditibacteriota bacterium
GGTGCAGTCGGTCCTGCCGTCGCCTTTGGCGCCGAAGTCCGTGACGATGAGGTCCGACGGGGCGGCAAATACCGCCGTCACGCTCATGAGAATGAGCAGTACCCATAATGCTTTGTTCATCTTTATTCCTCGTAATCCATATTATTGGCGTTGAATATCCTGCCCTTGTCACTCCGGACCCCGCAGGACTATCACAGTCCGCCGGCCGCGTCTCCCTCCCGGAAAGCCTCCTCCGGCAGGTCCGTCTCCACTCCGTCCTTGTCCCGGTTGGTCACTCTGAGCCCTCCGGGGGCCGTGTTGCCGGTGATCACGGCTCTCCCGGCCCTGTCCCCTATCCTGATATGCTCGCCGGCCGGTCCGAAGCTGCTGCCGCTAATGACGGCGCTGCCGGCGGCCAGGTCCAGGGCCCGGCTGTCCGCGCTCCCGAAATGACAGCCCGTCACGGACAAAAAGCCCGGGGAGCAGTGGGACACGCAGGCGTCCATGGGGCCTGCAAAGGAGCAATTGGTCAGGCTCACCTTCCCCGGAGAGGTGGCCAGAGTCCACACCCCCACCGAATCCCGGCTCCCCGGACGGCCCGAAAACTGGCCGTTGGTGATGAGCAGGCCCGGCTTTGAGACCGCATCCACTCTGACTCCCACGGCGCAGTCAAAGGCTCCTATGCCCAAAAAGCTGCCGTTGCAGCAGCCGGAGGGGGACCTGCTGAACCTGTAGCCCACGCCGTAGCCGGAGCAGGAGCAATCGAGGACGTACTGCCAGTCCGTGCGGCCAAACTCATAGGCCACGCCGAACCTGCCTGTCCAGCGGCTCCGGGCGCTCGTTTCCGCCTCTCCGAGGGGCCGGAAATGGCAGTCCTCCACCCGGGTGATATCCAGGCATTTGTCTATATACAGCCCTCTTTTGGCGGGATAGCCGCACACGCGGCTGATGTGGCACCGGCCTATGCCCACGAAACGCAGGCCCTCGTAGGGGTTCGCCAGCATCACGTCCATGACGCTCTGGGTGTTGCCCCTGTAGCCGGCGATGCAGGGAGGATAAGGCGCGGGAGGCGCGTCGGAGCCGGTGTTGTCCGGATAATATATGGCCAGCCCCTTCACGCCGCAGTTGGTGCCCTCCAGCTCTATGAAGGGCCTGTCCTGAGGCCTGTTGCGTCCCGCAAAGGCCAGCAGCGCGGTCCCCTGCCCCGGGGCTCCCGGAGCGGCCTCCCCTCCCGGGACGGGCTCCGCCCGATAGGCTCCCTCCAGCCAGACTCCCGACCTGACCACCAGATTCCCCTTTACGGCGTAGCTGCCGGCGGGAGCGAACACTGAGCCCCCTCCGTCGAAAAAGGCGGCGTCCAGAGCCCTCTGAAAGGCCCCGGTGCAGTCGGAGGCGCCGTCCGGCACGGCTCCGTAGTCCGTGACGTCATAGCAGACGGGGGCGGCGGCGCAGGCCCCGGCCCACAGGAGCGCCAGGGCTGTCCACAGCAGTCTATAGGTATTATTCATCCGTATATTCCAGCCTGTTGGCGGAGAACACCCGGGCCCGGGGGTCGCTTATCACCCGTATCTCCCTCAGGCCTATGCCTATCCATCGGTCGTCCGCCGAGCCCGACAGCTCCCGGGGGTTCCAATATGCGAACCGGGGCTTCAGAGTCAGGCTGCTCCTGTCCCCCGTGTCTATCTCGCAGGACACCCTGTGCTCCCCGGCTCCGGTGACGGGCATCACGTTGACCCCATCCAGATATATGCCCATATCCTCCCGGACCGCCGCCCGGGGGACGTAGAGGTCCACAGTGACGGCGCAGCGGGTATGTCTGTTCACGGGGATGATGATGCTCTCGTTTTTTTGGGACCAGCGCTTGGTGCCCCCGCCGCTGAATTCTCCCGCCGCTTCGCCCTTGTAAAAGTTGCGGAAATACATGCTCTCGTTGGGGGCTCCCACGTCTATCACGTAGTTCTTCTTCTGCTCCTCGGTCATCTTCACGGCAAAGGCCCGGCTGTTGCGGGATATCTGCGCCTTGGAGCCTATGCGGTTGTCCACTATTATCTCCCCTTCGGCCAGATTGCCCGTGATGATGGCGGACCGGGTCTTCTCCCCCAGGATGATCTGAGGGGTCTTTTCGTTGAAGGTGTTGCCCTGTATGAGGCCGTTGCCGCCGTTCATCTCGATGGCCGCCTTCTCCCAGCTCTCGAAGTGGCAGCCCATGACGGACAGCAGCCCGTCGGGGCTGGCGGTGCGGATACTTGTATCGATGGGGCCCCAGAAGGAGCAGTTCAGCAGGCTCACCTTCCCCGCCGCCGTCTCCAGGATATTCACGGGACAGGAGTCGTCGGAGGACCAGCGGCCCACGAATTCGCCGTTGGTGATGAGCAGGCCCGGTCCCTGGCAGGCCTCCACCAGCACGGAGTTGGTGCAGCAGTCGGCCCCCAGGCCCAGGAAGTTGCCGTTGCAGCTGCCCGCGTCCGAGGCGCTGAACCTGTAGCCGGCGCCGTAGCCGAAGCAAAAGCAGTTGGTGACGTATTGCCAGTCGCTGCGGGCGAACTCAAAGGCAGTGCCGTTCTTGTTGATCCACTGGCAGTATTTTTCGGTCTGATCATACCTGACCCCGAAGGGCCAGAAGTGGCAGTTCTCCACCCGGCTGATGTCGTAGCATTTGTCTATGTAGAGGCCTCGTTTGATGGGATAGCCGTACACGTTGCGGACGTAGCTGCGGCCCACCCCCGACAGCCGGATGCCCTCGTAGGGGTTCAGCAGCAGGCAGTCAATGACGCTCTGGTTGTCCCCCACGCAGCCGGCGATGCAGGGAGGATAAGGGATGGGAGGCACCGTCTCCTGAGACCATTCGGGATAGGAGATGATGAGGCCCTTCACTCCGCAGTTGGACCCTTCCAGAGTGATAAAGGGGTCGCTGTCGGGCTCGTTTTTGCCCGCATAGACCCGGAGGGCAGAGCCGCTGCAGGTCCTGCGCTGCTCTGCCTGATGGTCGTTGCGCTGGGTGGGAGGCGCCTGATGGGTGCCAGTAAGATACACTCCGGACCTGATCTTCAACGTGCCCCGCAGGGTGTATTCCCCGGAGGGGACGAAGACGCTGCCGCCCCCCGCCCGAAAGGCTGCGTCCAGGGCCTGCTGAAAGGCCCCGGTGCAGTCGGCGCCGCCGGGCGCCGCTCCGTAGTCCGTGACTATGAAGTCCGCCAAAGGGACCGCAGCCGTCCGGAGACAGAACAACAGCGCCAGCAGCGCCAAAAGCAGCCTGCGCATATTATTTGACGTAGTCCATGTTGTTGGCCGAGAACACCCGGGCCCTGGAGTCGGAGATCACCCTGATCTCCCGGAGGCCTATGCCTATCCAGCGGTCGTCCGCGGAGCCCGTGTCCTTGGGGTTCCAGTACTTGAACTTGGGGGTGAAGACCAGCTCCGTGTTGTTGCCGGAATTCACCACGCAGTAC
>JAFZNQ010000119.1 GCA_017552965.1 Abditibacteriota bacterium
GGTGCAGTCGGTCCTGCCGTCGCCTTTGGCGCCGAAGTCCGTGACGATGAGGTCCGACGGGGCGGCAAATACCGCCGTCACGCTCATGAGAATGAGCAGTACCCATAATGCTTTGTTCATCTTTATTCCTCGTAATCCATAATATTGGCAGAGAACACCCTGGCCCCGGGTTCGCTTATCACCCTGATCTCACGCAGGGCGATGCCTAACCGGCGGTGGTCCGCCGAACCGTAGATATCCCCGGGGCTCCAGTATCTGAAGCGGGGAGTGAAGACCAGCTCCGCGCTGCTGCCGGTATTTACCACACAGCAGACGTTGTTCTCCCCCGCCTTCCCGACGGGCAGCGCCAGCCTGCCGTCCAGCAGCATGCCGCAGCCCTCTTGGAAGGCCGGCTCGGGAACGAATATACTGAAGGTCACGGTGTACCGTGTGTTTTTGTTCACCGGCAGAGTGATCTTGTGGCCCTCCCCGGACCAGCGCTTGGTGCCCCCTGTCCCGAACTCGGCCGCCTCGTCCCCGGGATAGAAGCCGGAGAGAAACCTGCCGTCGTGGGAGGAGCCCACGTCCACCATATAGTTCTTTTTCTGCTCCGCGGTGAGGGTATCGGGAAGTCCGGGGCTGTTTTGGGCTATCCGGGCCCGGCCGCCGACCCGGTTGTCCACCCTGACTCCCGAGGGGCACATATTGCCCGTAACTACGGCGGATCTCACTCCCGCGTCAAGAACTATCTGAGGCGTCCTGTCGCTGAAGGAGTTGCCCTGGATCACTCCCCATCCCCCCTTCATATCGATACAGGGAGCATTGTGGTTCTCAAAATGGCAGTTAATGACGGAGAGCAGGCCGTCAGGGCTGGCGGTGCGGATGCAGGGCCGGCCCACGTCGCCCCAGAAGGAGCAGTTCATCAGGCTTACCTTGTACCTTGCCGTTTTGAGTATCTCCACCTGGCAGGAGTCCGGGGAGGACCAGCGGCCCACGAATTCCCCGTTGGTTATGAGCAGCGTGCCGCTCTCCTGCACCAGCAGCGCATTGGCGCAGGAATCCGCTCCCAGGCCCAGAAAGCTGCCGTTGCAAAAGCCGGCGTCGGACCGGCTGAACTTGTAGCCCGCTCCGTAGCCGAAGCAGAAGCAGTTGTATACGTACTGCCAGTCCGAACGGCCGAACTCAAAGGCCACTCCGTGCCTGTTGATCCAGTCCACGTATTTGTCGTTCTGGTCATAGGCCACCCCGAAGGGCCAGAAGTGGCAGTTCTCCACCCGGCTGATGTCGTAGCATTTGTCTATGTACAGGCCCCTTTTGATGGGGTAACCCTGCACGTTGCGGATATAGCTGCGGCCCACACCCGACAGCCTGATGCCCTCGTAGGGGTTCACCAGCTGGCAGTCCTGAACGCTCTGGTCGTCCCCCGTATAGCCGGCTATGCAGGGAGGATAGGGCACGGGAGGCACCGTCTCCGACGACCATTCGGGGTAGGATATGATGAACCCCTTCACGCCGCAGGTAGAGCCCTCCATAGTGATGAAGGCGGCGCTCCCCGGCCTGTTCCTGCCGGCGTAGACCCGGAGAGCAGAGCCATTGTAGGTCTTATTCTGCTCTGCAAAATGGTCGTTGCGCTGGGTGGGAGGCGCCTGATGGGTGCCCGTAAGATACACTCCGGACCTGATCTTCAACGTGCCCCGCAGGGTGTATTCCCCGGAGGGGACGAAGACGCTGCCGCCCCCCGCCCGAAAGGCTGCGTCCAGAGCCTGCTGAAAGGCCCCGGTGCAGTCGGCGCCGCCGGGAGCCGCTCCGTAGTCCGTGACTATGAAGTCCGCCAAAGGGACCGCAGCCGCCCGGAGACAGAAGCACAGCGCCAGCAGCGCCAAAAGCAGCCTGCGCATATTATTTGACGTAGTCCATGTTGTTGGCCGAGAACACCCGGGCCTTTGAGTCGGAGATCACCCTGATCTCCCGGAGGCCTATGCCTATCCAGCGGTCGTCCGCGGAGCCCGTGTCCTTGGGGTTCCAGTACTTGAACTTGGGGGTGAAGACCAGCTCCGTGTTGTTGCCGGAATTCACCACGCAGTAC
>JAFZNQ010000120.1 GCA_017552965.1 Abditibacteriota bacterium
GAGATCCCCTGTAATGGAACCGCGAGCCACGGTTATGGACGAGCCCAACGGGACAGAGGTGCTGACTTTCCCGGCTGTGAGGGCTTCGTGTCCCGTTCAATAACGACGTCACTTCGGCGGTGAGGGCTTCGTGTCCCGTTCAACAAAAACGTCATCTCGGCGACAAGCCGTCAGGCTTGGCGGTAAGAGATCCCCTGTAATGGAACCGCGAGCCACGGTTATGGACGAGCCCAACGGGACAGAGGTGCTGACTTTCCCGGCAGTGAGCTTGATCCGTGACGGGGTCTGTCCTTCCATTACGGGAGATCTCTTACCGGTTTTCCGAGTGGAAAACCGCCGAGATGACGTCTGAATTGGCCGCCGGGACGACCGGCCCAACGGGACAGGGAATACGTTCTTCCGCACTTCTCATCAGTACTGTAGCCGGGGTCTTCCCATTTGCCCCTCCGGCTGTGCCGGAGTAATGAACGGCCAAACGGGCCCCTCCTGAACTATACCCCGCAAAATCGTGAGATTTTGTGGGGTATAATGACGGGTTCCTGACCGCCGGATCAGCGTGGACGACACCCCGGGGACGGGATTCCCTTCGATAGGAATGCGAGCCAAGGCAATCGACTGGCCCAACGGGACAAAAAGGCTCGCCTGTGGCGGAGATTCTTGGTATAAATCTTTTTTTTACGGGACTGTTTGACATATGGTTTTACTTACGGTATAATTAAAGTCGTTATAAGAATACTTCGCAGAACGATTTCTGCGTTATAAATTAGGAGAATGGCTATGAAACATTCCTGCGAAATGATGTCCGCCGTGTCAAACGGCCGTGCCCGATGGAAGTATGTGTATTGCTTGCTGGCAGTATTCCTGTTGCTGGGCAGTTCCTCTCTGTGTGTCTCCGACACGCTCTATGTGCCCAACTATGATCCCGATGTCAGCAACCTCTCTCCGGCTCTCAACGGGGGGTATCCCTTTACTCTGTTTGCCAACAATCTGTTTGTGAATTCCTTCGACGGCAATATCAATTTTGTTCTTCCTCTGAACGGTTCTATAAGCACCCCTTACGCCTTTAACGATACGGACTATCTGATGTTCACAGACCCTGTGACAGGACAGGTCATATACAGCCCTTCTTCAAGCGGGATAATATATAACATCTATGACGGCAATTATTATGACGCTACCTGCGGCGCGGGGCCCTATGAGTGTTCGGACGCAGGGTTCTTGCAGTATCTCCGTGATAATTGCAGGATATGTGTCGGCAATACATCCTATTCAGGTAATGATCTGTTGTTGGAAGATTTTATGGACGTTATAGAGTGAGGTGTGTCATGAAAAAAACTATTCTATTGCTCTGCGTATTGGCCAGTTTGTTTGTATGCTCGGCGGCATACGCCGAGAAAGATTTTGACTTGTATATCAAAAACAAGGTTTACATGAAAAAACTGTGTTTTCCTTTGTTTCCATTTCCGGCGTATCTTCAGAATGCCTGCGATACCGGCTCCGAAGAATACGGAGTGATGATATCCGGCTTTTCAAAAAACGTCTATAACGCCCGGATGGTCCAGGTGAGAAAACTATTTGGTGAAAATGTGAAAAGGCTTGGAAAGCTGTATTATACTTTTGAAGGTGATATTGTTCTTTCCAGGATCGAAAAGGATCTTGAGAAGGTCTGCAAAGAGCTTCCGGTGATAACCGAGCAAACCATCAACGGCGAATATACATACACTGTGTATGACGGCGAAAAATACGCTAAGGACCTCTACACGATATCCCTGTTTGGCGTATTGAGAAAAAACGGCCGTATCATATGGTATGGCACCCAGAGTGGCGATAGTCAAATACTACGCCTGAGAAAGCTTCCTTTGTTGGACGAAAAGGAGCTGTCGGACGGCCGCTATCTGGTGGTAACTGATGATGCCGAGTATTACGTGGAAGACCAGGGCGAAAGACTGGTAGCGGAAACGTATGTGGGCAACAGGACCCTCGCAAACCCAAAAATCGATTCTCCCGAATACAAGATCCTATCGGACAACGTGGTGCGTCAGTCCTATTCCGACGGCAGCGTGGAACATTGGAAGATTAGCCTTTCGGACGAGGACGTTGAAAAGAACCGGGAAAAATGGCGCGAGACTTACACCCTGAGCGACGGCCATTTTGCAAAGTATGACGCCGGAGACAAGCATCTGCTGTGGTGGAACGGAGTCGGCAAGTGCCTGGGCATCAACAACAGGCAGGCTATGTGGTGCTATCACGAGGGAGGTGAAGAGCCTTCCGCCGAAAGCTACTTGGAAATAAGCCTGGCAAAGGTTTCCGGCGTAAAGGACAATAATACCCAAACGGCAAACGCCAAAGACGAAACAGCCAAAAGCGGATGGTTTTCCGGCTTGGTGGCGAAGGTGAAGGGCTTCTTTGCCGGACTGTTCGCGTAAGTTTGACGAATTAATGAAGCAAAGCAGGTCTCGTCCGGGACCTGCTTTTTTTACCCCCGCAAAATCGTGCGATTTTGCGGGGGTATAATGATGTGTGCTTGAACGGGACAAAGCCGAGTTCGGCTGGCAGTGCAAAATAGTGTGCGGGCAGGCGCTCTGCGCCTGCCGACACACATTATTATTTTTTGCTTTGTGCGGGCAGGCGCTCTGAGCCTGCCCGCACACATCTTCTGCGCCGCCGGCGGCGCCGGGGAGCCTAATCGATGATCTCGCAGGCTATATTGGCCCTGGCGGCAAAGCCGCAGGCGGCGGAGTCTGTCCGGCACTTCACCGTGAGCAGCCTGGCGCATTCGAAGAAGGCCCACTCGTCTATGACAGTGTCCATGCCTTCCACCCGGAGATCCTTGAGGGTCTTGCAGTAGAAAAAGGCCGATTTGCCTATGGTCCTGACGGATGCGGGGATGAGCATCTCGTATATGCCGGAGCAGGCGTAAAAGGCTCCTTCTTCTATGGTCTCGGTGTTTTTGGAAAGGGTGATCCTGCTCAGCTTTTTGCAGCCGGCGAAGGCCCAGGCCCCTATGCACGTCACCGTGTCCGGGATGACAAAGACCGTGTCTTCCCGGGAGGCGGGGAACTTCAGTATCTTCTTTTTGTCGGCTGTGTAGAGTATGCCGTTGTCGGACACGTAGCCCGTGTTGCCGGGCTCGACGACGATCCGGGACAGGGCTTTGCAGGCGTCGAGGCATCTCTTGTCCAGGGTGGTCACCGCCTTGGGGATGGTGATCTCCGTCAGCTTTTTGCAGCCGGCGAAGGCTCTGGAGCCGATCCTTTCCACCGTGGGGGGTATGTGGAGCTGCTCCAGACGCTTGGCGTTGTAGAGGACGCCTTCCGGCAGCAGTGTGACGGAGGAGAGCCTGATCCTTTGCAGCCTGTCCATATGGGCAAAGGCCCAGGCCCCTATGGAGGTGACCGAGTCGGGCAGGTCGATCTCCCGGATGGACTTGCAGCCGTTGAAGGCCCAGGCGCCTATCTCTTCCAGTGTGTCCGGGAGGGCGACGCTGGTGAGGCCTTCACAGCCGTCAAAGGCGCATTCGCATATGGAGGTGACTCCCCGGGGGATATTGATGCTTTTGAGGGATTTGCAGTAATAAAAAGCCCTGTTTTCTATGCTGGTGAGGCCGTCCGGCAGCACTATGTCCGAGAGCTTTTTGCAGCACAGAAAGGCGTTGCCCGATATCCTGGTGACGCTGGAGGGGATATTGATGCTCTCCAGCTCCCTGCAGCCTCTGAAGGCTCCCACGCCTATGCGTTTCAGACCGTCGGGCAGCACCACCCTCTTGACCCTGGCGTCGTAGAAGGCTGTCCGGCTGATGGCTTCGGTCCCCCGGGGGACCCGGTATTCCTCGTCTTCCCGGCCGCTGGGGTATCTGAAAAGACGCTTTTTGTCCTTGGAAAAGAGCACGCCGCCTATGGAAACGCAGTATTGGTTGGAAGCGCTGACCTCGATCTCCTTGAGGCCGTCGCAGGCCTCAAAGGCGTACTGGCCCAGATCCATCAGGCTGTCGGGGATGCGGATGGTCTTCAGGTGATTGCAGTAAAAGAAGGCCCAGTCCTCTATGTTCAGCAGGGAGTCGGGGAGTATGACTCTCTTGAGATTGTCGCAGTAGGCAAAGGCCTTGCGTTTGATGCTCGTGACGCCGTGGGGGATGGTGATCTCGTAGATGTTCTTGCAGCCTCTGAAGGCCTCGGGGCCTATGGCCGTGATCTCCCGGTTGTTGATGATGGGAGGCAGGATCAGATTCCTGTTGTTGCCCTTGTAGGAGGTGATCATGCCTTCGTCGCTGACGGTAAAGTCTTCCGGCTCGGTGTGAGTGTACACAAAATCCCTGAGTATATTGCCGCTTGCGTCCACTATACCGCATTTCGTGCCCTTCAATGCGAGAGCTCTGCCGTCAATAAAATCACTGATAATTTTGAACTTATCAGCCATGGTGTTACCTGCCTTATATTCGCCGGGCTCCGCCGGCGTATGCATGTCATTATTATTTTATCACAAAACGGGGGTGATATCAAGACAGACCCTTGTGCCGGCGGCGGATATGTGATATAATAAAATGCTATGTATCAGAAAACCGGCGCGCGGTCTGATCTTTGGCAGTAGTATTGACGCCCCTGTGTATGCTATAATCATATATAGGTGTATGTAAATATATGACGAAGCTGAAAGACAAAGACCTTTTGCGGACAGCCGTGTCCCGGCGCTGGCTGATCCTGTTGGCCGGATTTATGACCTGTCTGTGTGAATCCATAATGTATGCCACGGGAGTATTTATGGCTCCCATCATGCAGACCTATGACATCAGTCCCGACAACACGGCTCCCGCCGCCCTGGCCTTCAGCCTGCTGGTGGTGTTCATAGCGGTGGGCACCGTGGCGGGAGGCGTGGTCAACGAGAAAAAGGGCACCCGGCCTCCCATCGTGGCCGGCAGTATCCTCTTTGCGGCGGGGCTGTTCACGGCCGCCCTGTCTGCCCGTATCGGTCAGCTGTATCTGCTGTATGCGGGCTTTGGGATGATCACCGGGACGGGAGTCGGCATGATATACGGCTCCGTGCTGGGAGTCATCGCCAAGTGGTTCCCGGACCGCAAGGGGTTTGCCACCGGAGTGGTGGTGTGCGCCGTGGGCGGAGGCCCCGTGCTGCTGGCCCCCTTTGCCAAGTGGCTGCTGAACGGTCTGCAGCTGTCGGGGACCTACTTCGTGTTCGGCATACTGGTGTCCCTGATCATGTTCGGCGCCGCTTTGGTGCTCAACGAGCCGCCCGAGGGCTACGCTCCTCCGGGCAGCGGCCCTGCCGAAGGGCTGCCGGGCTCCCGGGGCAGGGACTACACGGCGCCGGAGATGCTGAGGACAGCGCTGTTCTGGCTGGTGGCCTTTTTGTATATGGCCGGCTCCTTTTCCGGTCTCATGGTCATCAGCGACGCCGAGACCATTACCCGCAACGCCATACGCCAGTCCGGCTTTCAGGGCGGCTCCGGCTATGCGGTGGCGGGCATCATGCTGCTGGCGGCGGCCAACGCCTTCGGGCGCCTGTTCTGGAGCACTCTGTCGGACCGTATCGGCAGGATCACCTCCCTCATCATCATGTTTGCCATTACCGGATGCGTGATGCTGAGCCTCAACAGCCTGGGGGGCTCCTTTGGAGGCTTTATGCTGGCTCTGGCGGTCATAGGCTGCTGCTTCGGCGGCTATCTGGGTATGTTTTTGCCTATATGCTCCGATTTCTTCGGCAACAGAAACATCACCCTCAACTACGGCATTTTGTATTCGGCTTTTGCTCTGGCCGGTATCCTGGGGCCCATGACCGAGTCCTGGATGACCGACGCAGCGGCCAATCAGTGCGCAGCATATATCTCGTTTGCGGGCCTTGCAGTGGCTGTCGCAGTGCAGATAGTGTATATCAACAAAAAGGCCCTGCCGCCCGACTCTGCGCGGCAAAGCCTTTGAGAATATAAGAAAAGGGATACGAAATATGAACAAAAGCAGTATCAGATGGATCATCCTGTTTGCCGGCTTTCTGGCAAACATGTGTCAGGGACTTGCGTATGCGTCCTCTGTGTTTATGGCGCCCATCGTCGCCACCTTCGGAGTGGAAAAGGCTCAGGCGTCTCTGGCCTTTTCGCTGATAGTCGGATGTCTGCCCATCGGCTCCATCGCCGGCGGCTTCATCACCGGCAAGAAGGGCCCCAGACTGCCCATAGTGCTGGGCAGCGTCATCTTTTGTCTGGGGCTCATAGTGGCCTCCTTTGCAGTCAAGGCCGACAATATGGCCCTGCTGTATGCAGGCTTTGGCGTGATGATGGGTATCGGCTCCGGTATGGCCTACGGTACCATCGTGGGCGTGGTGGCTCAGTGGTTCCCCGACATGAGAGGCTTTGCCACGGGTCTCGTGGTGGCCGCTCTGGGCGGCGGGCCCCTGATCCTGGCTCCCTTTGCCCAGTGGCTGCTGAACACCTATGAGCTGCAGGGGACCTACATGATACTGGGCATTCTGTTCATGGTCATCATGGTCTGCGCCGCTCTGGTGGTCAAACAGCCCGAGGCCGTGGCCGGCAGCAAGGCTGCCGGAGGGACCGGCAGGGACTACACCGCCGGCGAGATGCTGAAGACCTCCACCTTCTGGCTCATAGCCTTTATGTATGCCGCGGGAGCCTTTGCCGGCCTGATGATAGTGAGCCAGGCCAAGGGCATCACCCTGGACGTCATAGAGGACACGGGCTTTGTCACCCAGAATCCCGAGATGCTGGCAGTCACCGGCGTCATGGTGCTGGCAGTGGCCAACGCCTTCGGCAGGCTGGTGTGGGGCGCCGTTTCTGACAGACTGGGACGCATGCCCGCCCTCATCATCATGTTTGCCCTGAATTGTCTCATCATGGCTTTTATGACCATCATCAGCCAGAGCTTCCCCGGCTTTATGGGAGCCCTGGTGCTGGTGGGACTGCTGTTCGGCGGCTATCTGGGACTGTTTCCTTCGGTCTGCGCGGACTATTTCGGCAGCCGCAACGTGTCGCTTAATTACGGCATACTGTTTGCCGCCTTTGCCGTGGCCGGCGTAGCCGGTCCCATGGTGGGCGCTCTCCTGGAGCCCGTGGCGGCATACTGCACGGCAGCCATTCTGAGCCTGCTGGGCCTGGGCGCCACTATCATAGTGTCCAAAAAAAGAACTGCTTGATGAAAGCGCTCCTGCCGCTCTTTATTGTTCTGTGCCTGATGGGGACAGGCTGCGTGTCCCGCAAGCCCGCCCCCGCTTCCCCCGGGAAGCAGGCCCCGGCTGCCGCCCCCGCGCCGGAAAAGGCGCCTGCCGCCGCTCCCGCCGCGGAGGATACCTCCCGGCCCGTGGGGGAGGGAGATATGACCGCCCCCAAGGGCTACCGGTTCATCAAGGGCATCAGAGGCGATTTTGACTGCGACGGCACGGAAGAGAAGGCAGGCCTCTTTGAGAGGGAAAAGGAGAGCTACAGCAGGGAAAAGCCCAAGTATTTTCTCATAGTGGAGTCCGCCGACGGCCGGGCTCTCATGAAGACGGGCGACGTCATCCATCCCGACGCCGCCATGTACGTGAAGCCGGTCACCCGCAGGGGCTACAGAGAGCTGCTGGTCACCGACTACCACGGGGGCAAAGAGGACTTTTACACCGTGTTCGTGTACGGCTGGAAAAAATACAAGGGCGAGCCTGTGTTCGGCGCCCTGTTCCGCATAGTGGGCGCGGTCAGGGCCGGCGACAGCGTGCTGCTGAATGACGACAACAATCTGGTGAAGGTGTTTTCGGTGGCGTCGGACGGAGATATGCTGTCCGGCGAAGCCACCCGCTTTGCGGCCAGAGAGCTGTATTGGAAAAACGGGACCCTGGTGTTCAAGAGAGAGAGCATGACCAGGAAAAAGTATGACGGTACCGGCAGGCACCCCAACGGGTTTTACAGGGAGCTGGGCTACGACGAGCCCTTTATGCTGACCCGCAAGCCCTTTGAGGAGCAGGAGGAGGCTCCCCGGGAGCCGGAAGAGAACAACTCGCTATTCAAATTTTTGCACAAATAAATATATTGAAGGAGCTTTGATATGAATGGAAGCCAACTGATGACCGGCAGTCATTTGATGACCGCTATAGTGCTGGTCATTGTCGCGATAATCGCAATCATCGTAATCGTATCCATCCGCAAAAAGTTTTCCAGAGTGATCGTAAAAAAGGCAAAGGTGGCCATAGTTCCGGGCAATGCCGAAAAGCATTATCAGCTGGGGCTGGGGTATATGAACCAAAAGCTGTATTCCGACGCCATTGACGAATTTACCAACGCGCTCAGGTGCGACAAGCAATACGTCAAGGCGTACCGCTCCCGGGGCTTTGCCTTTTTCAAGACAGAGCTCTATGACGACGCGGTGAAGGATTATGAGAGAGCCATCATCCTGGAGCCCCGGGACGAGAGGACCTATCTGCAAAAAAGCGACGTCCATCTGAAGATGGGCGACGCCAAGAATGCTCTCCTGACTCTGGAAAAGCTGATCAACATCTCTCCTGCCAACGAGCAGGCCTATATGAAGCGGGGCGTGGTGTTCCGGGCGGTGGACGAGATAAACAGGTCCATAGCCGATTTCAACAAATGCATCGAGATGGATCCCGGCAATGAAAAGGCCTACAACAACCGGGGCCTGACCTACTTCAAGGGCGAAGCGTTTGACCAGGCCATTATGGACTATTCCACCGCCATAGATCTGAACAAGACCTATGCCGAGGCTTACTACAACAGGGCAGTGGCCAAGAACAAGATAGGCGACGCCGAAGGCGCCAAGGCGGACATGAAGCGGGCCGGCGAGCTGAACCCGAAGTTTGCGGTCAACAGCTACGTGAAGAGGGCCGGCATGTCCGTGTACAGCAAGCAGGTCACCGACTATTCCAAGGCCATCAGCGAGAACCCCAACAACCAGTCTCCCTATCTGGCCAGAGCCATCGCTTACAGAAAGCTGGGCAACATACAGGGCGCCCTGCAGGACTGCGACTCAGCTCTCAAGCTCAACGACCGGGACAGCGAGTGCTATCTGGTGAGGGGCGAGGTGCAGTTTTACGCCCGCAACTTCGAGGAGGCGGTGAAGGACTTCAGCAAATCTCTCAGTCTGCGGCATGACGCCATCACCATGTATTTCAGATCCATCGCCAAACGGCGGGCCGGGGACTACAAGGGAGCCATCGAGGATCAGGCAAAGGCTCTGGAAATGAGGCCCCGCCTGGCGGACGACTATATCAACAGAGGCTACGCCAAGGACAACACCGGCGACTTTTTGGGAGCCGTGGAGGACTTTGAGATGGCCAGGGATATATTCAGGGAAAAGCACGAGGAAGAGAGAGAAAAGCAAATGGAAGACCTGATCAAAAAGACGAGCAGGAGAAAATGAGCATGAAGACTATCCTTCTTCTTCTGGTGCTGACGCTGCTGCCTCTGTGTGTGTGCGCAGTCAATACAGACTGGGGCAAGCTGTCCGACATGGATTATGACCAGGTGTGCGCCAGGACCTTTGTGGTCCCTCAGGTCAAGAGGATATCCGGCGCCGTGGATCCCAACGGCATCCCCGGCAAGGTGATGTGCGGCTATCAGGGCTGGTTTGCCGCCGAGGGAGACGGCTACGGACGGGGCTGGTATCACTATCAGGGCGGCCGGGGCTTCACTCCCGAGTCCCTGACCATAGACATGTGGCCCGACACCTCCGAATACAAGGAGCTGTATCCCACGGCATTCAAGAACCCTGACGGCACCACGGCCGGGATCTTTTCGTCTCTGGACCTGTCCACCACCCGTCTGCACTTTTCCTGGATGCGTCAGTACTCCATAGACGGCGTGTATCTTCAGCGGTTCGTGGGTGAGGTAGCCGGCCGGGACGGCCTGTATCACAACAACATAGTGCTCCACAACGCCCGCATCGCCGCCAACGAATACGGCCGGGTCATCTCCATCACCTACGATTTTTCCGGGCAGGGGAGAGAGCTGGTCGACAACGTCAAAAAGGACTGGATGCGCCTGGTGGACGACGCCCGTATTACCAAGGACCCCGCCTTCCTGCGCCACAACGGCAAGCCCGTGCTGGAGCTGTGGGGCGTGGGCTTCAACGACAACCGCCGCTACACCATAGAGGACTGTATAGAGCTGGTGGACTGGCTCCACAACGACCCCAAATACGGCGGCTGCTACGTGGTCATAGGCGTTCCCGACGGCTGGCGCGAGCAGAACAGAGACTGCATCAAGAGCGACGCCATGACCGAGGTGCTGGACAAGGCCGACTGCATCAGCCCCTGGGCCGTAGGCAGATTCGGCAGCATCAGGGAGTTTTCCGATTGGGCTCTGGCCAAAGCCAGGGCTGACTACGAATGGTGCGTCAAGCGGGGCAAGATCTTCATGCCCGTGGTGTTCCCCGGCTTCACCTGGCACAACATGAACCCGGACAGCCCTCTGAACTCCATCCCCAGGATGAAGGGCAAGTTCCTGCAGGCCCAGTACAGGGGCCACGCCTCCTACGGCGCCGTGTGCGCCTATCAGGCCATGTTTGACGAGATAGACGAGGGGACCGCCATATTCAAGGTCACCAACAAGCCGCCCACCGGCAACGGAGCCGTGTTTGCCGACCTGGAGGGCATGCCTTCGGACACCTATCTGAAGATAGTCAGAGAGGGCAAGAGGCTGATACAGAGGAACGTCAAAAAGTGACAGAACGCATAGCAGAGGTCCGTCGTCGTATAGACGAAGCCGCAAAAAGGGTAGCCGCCAAAGAGGTTACCCTTATTGCTGTCAGCAAGACAAAGCCCGTGGAGGCCATCAGGGAGGCTCAGGCCTGCGGCGTCACCGAGTTCGGCGAGAATTACGTGAATGAGGCCCTGGCAAAAAGCGAGGCTCTCGCCGGCACCCCCTTTCATCTGCATTTCATCGGGCATCTGCAGACCAACAAGGCCGGGCGCATAGTGCCCGCGGCCCGCCTGATACACTCGGTGGACTCTCTTCATCTGGCCGCCGGGATAGACAAGCAGGCCCGCAAGGCGGGCATAGTGAGCTCCGTCCTCCTGGAGGTGAACATCTCCGGCGAGGCTTCCAAGTTCGGCTTTGAGCCCTCCGGGGTCCTTGATGCTGCCAAGAGGCTGGCGGACGAATGTCCCGGCCTGCGCATATGCGGGCTGATGGGCATGGCCCCTTTTCTGGAGGACCCGGAAGGGACCCGTCCCTATTTTGCCTCGCTGAAAAAGCTGTATGACGCCCTGGACCCTTCGCAGCAGATATGGCTGTCCATGGGTATGAGCGGCGACTACGTTCAGGCCATAGAAGAGGGCAGCAATATGGTCCGGGTGGGAACGGCCATCTTCGGAAGCAGAGATCATAACAAATAGGTATATATCATGAGACTGTGCAGTATTATCATCATCCTTGTGTCCCTGGCCCTGTGCGCCACCGGGGCGCAGCTGACCCGGGACGGCAAGGCCCTGTCGGTCATAGTGTGTCCCGCCGGCTCCACTCTCCCCGAGCAAAATGCGGCCCGGGAGCTGTCCTCCTATATAGAGAAGATATCCGGGGCCCGGCTCCCGGTGGAGGAGGC
>JAFZNQ010000121.1 GCA_017552965.1 Abditibacteriota bacterium
CAGGGGCAGTCGTCCTCATAGTCCTTCATAAACACGGCCTGCCTGTAAAAGCGCTCGGCCTTGCCCTGGGGCGACCGGTCAAGCACCATGATGCGGCGCATCTGCCTGATGCGTTCGGGCGTGGCCTCCCGGGCAGCCACGGAGGGGCTGAAGACGCTATCGGCAAAGGGAATGGGCACGTCGCTGTATTTGCGGGAGGGTGACCGGTGGTCTATGACGATGGTGCTGCCGGAATGAGGCTGCAGGGCCAGGGCTTTGTCCAGCAGACGAAACACAGGCCCGCTGTCCGTGATCTCGTCCAGCGGGATGCTGATCCACTTGGTCCCCCGGGTCCTTTCGGGGAGGGAAAAGAGTTCCTTTTCCTCGGCGGACAGGGCGTCGGCGTTGCATTTCAGGTCGCAGCTCACCACCTCTCCGCCGGTCCTGCCGTCTATCCTGCGGATAAAGACGGCGATCCACTTGCCGGTGTCAGGGTGGGCGAGCACGGAGAAGCCCGGGACGCCGTCCCACTTCACTTCCTCGCGGACGTGGTATTTTTGCGCGGCATAATCCGTCAGATCGGATATTGTCATGAACGCGCCTCCTTTATATGATGCTGCCCGCCATCCCGCCGGAGCCGGGCAGACCCGCAGCAGAGACCGCGGCGGGATACTTATACCATTATATCACATTCCCGTCCATCGAATCAAGTGTAAATGCAAGAATAAAAGTCACAAAATATCCACGCGTCTCATGCCGGCATGACTGCGGCCGATTCAGAGGTCATCCCGGCGGCTGCGCCGCTGCGCCGCGTCATCCCGGCGGAAATGGCGCCGGCGGTCAATATAAACGTCATCTCGGCCCCCGCGCCGCTACCCGCGTCATCCCGGCGCCCGTATGTTGTCCCGTTCAATAACGACGTCATCTCGGCGGTGAGGGCCCTTCAGGCACTCACCGGTAAGAGATCCCCTGAGAAAGAACCGCGAGCCTTCGCCACGGACCAGGCCCAACGGGACAAAACATTCTTTCTCCCGGCTGTGAATATGATGCCGTGCCGGGGCCTTTCAGACAGTCTGAAGGGGATCTCTTATTCACCCCACGAATACCTTTATTCGTGGGGGCCCCGAATTACCGGTTTTCCCGAGGGGAAACCCGCCGAGATGACGTCTGAATTGGCCGCCGGTCCGTACGAGGCCCTCAAGGAAAAACGCTCTCCTGAGTATTCCCCTGCCCCGCGATACGGCCCCTCCCATTTGCCATCTCTGTCTGCGACAGAGCAATGAACGGGCAAACGGGCCCCACCGCAACCACCCCAAAAAATCTGCGATTTTTCGGGGACCCCGAAGTTGGGCCGAGATGACGCGGGGGTTGCCATTTCCGCTGGGATGACGGCGGAGAAGCGCCACCAGGTTCTTTCCGTCTCTGCTACAGCCGGGTCCTCCCCGTATGCCCTCTCCGGCTATGCCGGAGCAAGGAACGGGCAAACGGGTCCCGCCCGTAGATCTCTTACCGGTGAGTGCCTGAAGGGCCTTCACCGCCGAGATGACGTTGTTACTGAACGGGACAGAGAGTCTTTTCGTCCGCCGAGTGGCCCCCCCAACGGCTTTCAGCCGTCGGTTCCCCCACAGATCTCCAACGCCCTCGCTTCGTTCGTGCGCTGGGATGACGGCGGAGAAGCCGGGATGACGGGGTGTTTTTTTGTTCTTCCGGCGGGGAGAGGCGCTCTGCGGGGGCAAATATCTGCTACAATAATAGTGTAGTCACATCATTTTGACCGCAGAGGAGGACCTGTATGCTGCGCAGGCAATTATCGCGTATATTCATCATCATCGTCATTCTGGGCTTCATGGCGGCTGCCGCGGCCGCTCAGACGCTGAAGGCCGAGGCCGTGGACTCCGTCCCGGACGCAGGCTGGCAGGTAAAGGCCGTGTTCCCGGACTGGCGCGGCTACGTGGACGACACTCTGGCCATGAACAGCATGGCCAGCTTTGACGGCTGGCAGGGGCAGGGCTATTTTTACGTCACTCTGGCCCCTGGGGTCAGGAGCCTGCGTATGTTCGTCAACGGCAGAGAGGCGGACCTGTCCGGGCTGAAGGGCGGCATGAGCGCCCGCATCGACTATTCCCCGGTGGCCCGCAACGGCAAAAACACCGTGCAGGTGACGGAGATAGAGCCCGGTGACGCTGAGGACGCCGTGACTGTGCGCGCGCCCTACCCCACGGTCATACCCGGGACCCCGGAGGAGGCGGGCATCTCCCGCGACACTCTGGCTCTCATAGACGACCTGATAGCCTCCGACGTGCAATACGGCTTCCCGGGGGCCCAGCTGGCCATCATCCGGCACGGCAAGCTGGTGTACAACAAGGCCTGGGGCAAGGTGAACGCCTATCTCCCCGACGGCACTCCCAACAAGACCGGGGCTCCCATCACCACCCGCACCCTGTTTGACCTGGCCTCGGTCACCAAGATGTTTTCCGCCAACTACGCCCTCCAAAGGCTGCTGACCGAGGAGCGTTTTTCCATAGACGACCCGGTGTCCAAATATCTGGGGGACCGCTTTTTCGAGGACGTCATCGAGTATCCCTACGCCGACGGGGCCAATCCGCCCCTGGAGACCCAGCGCAGGTGGAAGGCTCAGATCACCATCAGAGACCTGCTCTACCATCAGGCGGGCTTTCCCCCCAGCGTGGAATACTACAAGATATATCCCAACGGCGACACCCTGCTTTTTGCCGGCTATGACGGCGACGAAAAGACCAAGGCCGCCACGGCGCAGGCCATCTGCAAGACGCCCCTGATGTATGAGCCCCGCACCCAGACCAAATATTCGGACATAGACTATATGCTGCTGGGCCTCATAGCGGAGCAGCTGGCCGGCAAGGACCTGGACACCTATCTGAAGGAGACCTTTTTTGAGCCCATGGGCCTCAAAAGGATCACCTACAACCCCCTGAAGCACGGCTTCAGAGCCGGGGACTGCGCCGCCACCGAGCTGAACGGCAACACCCGGGACGGCTCCATCGACTTTCCGGGCATCCGCACCTACACCCTGCAGGGCCAGGTCCACGACGAAAAGGCCTGGTTCAGCATGGGCGGCGTGTCGGGCCACGCGGGCCTGTTTGCCTGCGCTTCGGAGCTGGCCACCCTGGCCGGCGTCATGCTCACGGGAGGCTATGGCGAGCACCGCTTTTTCGACCGCAACGTCATAGACCTTTTTACCAGTCCCAAGAATGAGGACCTGGGCAACTGGGGTCTGGGCTGGTGGCGCAACGGCGACGCGCAGCGCCCCTGGTATTTCGGCACGGAGGCCGCCTCCAACGTCATAGGCCATCAGGGCTGGACAGGCACTCTGGTGATGATCGACCCGGCCAACGGCCTGGTGATAGCCTATCTGACCCACAAGATCAACTCCCCGGTCACGGACCCCGCCAAGAGCCTGAGCAGCTTCAACGGCAACTGGTACACCGCCTCCACCCTGGGCTTTGTGGCCCAGCTGCTCTCCATCGGCATGGACAGGAGCGAGGACGTGATGCCTCAGCTGGTGTCCCTGACAAAAGATATGGCAGGCGAGAGCCTGAAGCTGATACCCAAGGACGCCCCGGCGGGCCACCCTTCCCGCAGGAACGCGGACAGCAAGGCCGCCCTGGCGAAAAAATGGTCGCAAAAAATGACCGCCGCCAAATAGACAGTTTGAAAACGAGGCTCCTTCGGGAGCTCAAGGAGTAACGCTATGAAAAAACTGCTTTGTTTGCTCATCATATTGTCCGCCGCCCTGTCCGTCTCCGCGGCGGAGACCCGCTACAAGCCCCGGGAAATGTATACGTGGGACACCTGGCGCGAGGAAGCGGACGGCCTGATGCATATGTATTATCTGCAGTTACGGCCCGAAAAGACCCAGGCCCGGGAGGATGCGGGAGACTGGCTGGGCCACGCCACCAGTACTGACCTGATCCACTGGACCGAACATCCCTACGCTCTGGGCCCCGGGCCTGCGGGCACTCTGGACGAGCTGCAGCCCTGGACGGGCTGCGCAGTGTGGCATGAGGGGAAGATGTATCTCTACTACACCATGCGCGTAGTTCCCGAGCAGCGCATAGGCCTGGCCATATCCGAAGACGGCGGCTACACTTTCGAGAGATACAAGGGCAACCCGGTGATAGTCCCCGACGACCGCTGGTATATAGGCAGCCGGGACGTCATTGGCTGCATAGACTGCCGGGATATGTGCATAGTGCGGGAAGGAGACTGGTGGATAGGCTACTTTGCCGCCCGCACCAAGGGCCCCTCCCCTTCCGCTACCGCCTGCATAGGCTGCGCCCGCAGCAAGGACCTGCTCCATTGGGAGCAGCTGCCGCCCGCGTTTGCGCCGGGGAAATACGCCTGCATCGAGGTGCCCGACGTGTTTTATCTCAACGGCAAGTGGTATCTGACGGTGCTCTCCGCCCACGGCTACGGCAACCGGGGATTTTATCGTGACTCTCACGTGACTGCCGCCACCATATACGCCGTCTCCGACTCCCCCTACGGCCCTTTCAAAGAGCTGAAGGAAGGACAGATACTCATCACGGACAAGGGGGGCTACTCCTGCCGCAGCGTCATGTTCAGAGGCAAGCGCTACGAGATGTTTACCCAGGACGTGTTTCTGTCCCGCCCCTATGAGATGAAGACAGACGCCCGGCACCGGCTCTATCTGGCCTACCCATGGGACATACCCGAGGCCCGGCTGGGGACCGAGGCTGACCCGGCGGCCCTGCCCGCCCCTCAGAACATCTGCGCCCACGGGGCCTGGAACTTTATGGAGGGCCGGTGGACCGGCTCCGGCGGGCATTACAAGGGCTCCGCCAAGACCGGCTGGCAGTCGGCCAAGATCATCACCGACGGCACCGACAATATGGAGCTGGAGGCGGATATCACCATCAAAAAGGGAGCCTGCGGCATCATCTTCCATGACGCCAAGGGCTGGGACGCCTCCAACAGCGACGCCGGGGTCATATTCGACGCCGGGGAGCGCACCTGCTACATCACTCCGGTGATGGCCTTTGACAAGAACGAGAACGCCAGGGACTGCGGCATCAAAGCGGGGAAAAAGTTTCACGTGCACCTGGTGCGCTACTCCAACCGGCTGGACGTCTTTATAGACGGCAGGCTGGCCAATCAGGGGAAATGCGACGTGCCGGGAGACGTGAGAGGAGTGAATCTGCTCATAGACAGAGGCGAGGCGGAGGTGGTGATCACCTCACTGAGGAAATAGAAGAGCGAAGAAAAAAGGGAATGCGGCTGCATTCCCTTTTTGTTGTCTGCCCCGACCTACTTCAAGTGCTTCCGGAAGAACTCCTCCATCTTGTCAAAGGGGATCACGTCCATCTTGTAATACAGGTCCGTGTGGACGGCTCCGGGTATGATGAGGAGCCGCTTGTTGCCGGTGTATTTGTTGCCGTTGATCATGTTGCGGAAGGCGTCCCGGCTGAAAAACAGGGAGTGGGCCTTTTCGCCGTGGATCATCAGGACGGCGCTGCGTATCTCGTTGGAATACTGCAGGAGGGGCTGATTCATAAAGCTCATACAGCCTATCTCGTTCCACCCCTGGTTGCTGCCCACGGAGCGCTCGTGATACCCGAGAGGGGTCTTGTAATACTCCACGTAGTCTCTGACGAACTGAGGGGTGTTCTCGTCCAGGTCCTTGGGATCCGGCAGAGGCTGCACAACGCCGTAGGAGCCCTTTTTGAAGTCCTCGGTCCTCAGCTTGTTCAGGGCCTCTCTCTGTCTGTGCCTGGCTTCCTCGTTGTCATCCGCGTCGTTGTAGCCGTTGGCAAACTGCCGGGACATATCATACATGGTGGAGGTGACGGTGGCCTTGATGCGGGTGTCCAGGGCCGCCGCGTTGAGGGCCATGCCGCCCCAGCCGCAGATGCCTATGATGCCTATGCGCTCCGGGTCCACGTTGTCCTGCGCCGACAGCCAGTCCACCGCCGCCTGAAAGTCTTCGGTGTTGATGTCGGGGCTGGCCACGTTGCGGGGATAGCCGCCGCTTTCCCCGGTGTAGGAGGGGTCAAAGGCAATGGCAACAAAGCCTCTGGCGGCCATTTCCTGGGCGTATCTGCCGGACACCTGTTCCTTGACGGCCCCGAAGGGCCCGCTGACTGCCAGAGCCGGCAGCCTGCCGGAAGCGTTTTTGGGCTCGTAGAGATCCGCCGACAGGATGATGCCGTAGCGGTTGATGAAGCTGATCTTGCTGTGATTCACTCTGTCGTCCCGGTCAAAGGTCTTGTCCCAATCGGTTATGGGATCGGGAGGCAGATCTTTATATATTTCTTTTGATCTCTTATCCCATTCTTGAGCCAATTCCCTTAACCCCTGCGGCGTGCCCGTCACTATTTTTTTGGGCGGGATCTTTTCCTTCGATCCCCAGATCCATTCGTTCACTTCATCCTGGGAGGTATTGGCCGCAAAGCGTTTGCCGGGCAGCCAGTTGCTCCCCTTCGCCAGAGCCGACAGCTCCTTTTCCGCCGCGTCTATCCCGCCGCCCCCGGAGGTGCAGAAGGGTATCACCGTCTTGCCGGTCAGGTCGCAGGACTCCACAAAGGTGTATATTATTTTGGGCGCCAGGCCGTACCAGATGGGAAAGCCCACATACACCACTTCGTACTTTCCGAAGTCAAAGGGCGCCCCGCCGAGCTTCGGCCTGGAAGCAGGATCGTTTTTCTCCTTCATGGATCTGCAGTCCGGAGAGTGGTCCAGGTCCGCCTCGGTATAAGGTACTGCCGCCCGGATCTCATATAAGTCCACTTCCTCTGCACCTACATAGCTTTTCGCTATGAACTGTGCCACCTGTTTGGTGTTGCCCGTGGCCGAAAAATACGCCACCGCGATCCTGGGCGGCGCCGCGTATGCGGCCCAGGCCAGCAAAAAGACCAGGGCCAGGGTGATGCTCATAGTTTTTTTCATGTTCAAGTCCTTTTGTCTCTTGGTTCTGCAAGGTATATTACACCACTATTATAACACATACCCCCGACCCTTGTCATTGCTGATGGAAGCGCGGCGGCAGGCGCCTCCTCTCGTCATCCCGGCGGAAATGGCCACATGACAAGCGCGACAGCGCTCGGCCATTTCCGGGAAGGGACCTCGGGCGGGACCCGTTTGCCCATTCCTTACTCCCGCTCGCGGGAGGGGCAAACGGGGAGGACCCGGCCTGAGCAGTGACGCGAGGACAGATCGCATGCCCCGCGTCTTCCCGGCCTCTCCGCCGTCATCCCGGCGCCCGAACGAAGCGAGGGCGTTGGAGATCTGTGGGGGCACCGACGGCCATAGGCCGTTGGGGGGGCCACTCGGCGGAGAACGGAAAACCTACGGACGGGGCCCGCCAGCCGCATTCCTTACTCCCGCTCGCGGGAGGGG
>JAFZNQ010000122.1 GCA_017552965.1 Abditibacteriota bacterium
AAGGAAAGGGCAAATAGGCCCCTCCAGAGATCTCTTCCCGCAAAACGCCAAACGCAGAGCGTTTGACAGATGCGTTTTGCGCCGAGATGACGAGGGAGGGCATTTTATGCCGTTTGCGCCGGGATGACGCGGGATATTGGCGTGTGCAAAAAGCGTTCTCCCCTGTCCCGTTGGGTCGGTGCGCAGCCTTGGCTCGCGGTTCTGTTACAGGGGACTTCTTACCGGTGAGGGCCTTCTGCCCTCACCGCCGAAGTGACGTTGTGTTTGAACGGGACAGGCCCGGGATGACTGGATCCGACACTTGATCCTTCTCCGCCGCGTGGCCCCCCCAACGGCTTTCAGCCGTCGGTGCCCCCACAGATCTCCAACGGTCGCGAACAAGTCGCGACCGCAGGGATGACGGCGGAGCGAGTGCGGCGGCAGGCGCGCAGCCCTGACTGCGCACAGTATCATTAATGCCCTTCGCGGTCCGGTTTATTCCTCGCTGAAGTCGGTGTCCATGATCACGTGGAGCTCGTAGTCCGGGTAGGCGGCCTGCACGTCCCGGCAGATCTCCTCGTACACCTGGCGGCGGTCGGGAGCGTCAAAGCTGACGATCACGTCAAAGCGGATAATCTTCTCCGGCTTGTCGATATAGAAGCCGTGCACCTGCAGGATGTGGGGGTGAGCCATGATGATGCCGGTCACTTTTTCCCTGGCTGCCGCCGCCTCGGGGTCCCGGGTGTTGACGGAATAGACGCCGATGGCGGTGAGGAGCACGTTGTGCTTGTGATAGACCTCCATACTCACCGAGCGAAGCAGCTTGTCCAGATAGTCCGCGGACAGGGTGTCGGGCACCTCAATGTGGACGGAGCCCTGATAGGCGTCGGGGCCGTAGTTGTGCAGCACCAGATCGTAGGCCCCGCTGATCTCGGGAAAGCCGGTGACGGTCTCCTTGATGTCCCGGGCCAGCTGAGCGTCCACCCGTTCGCCCAATATGCGGGAAAGGGTGTCGCGCAGCATTTCCAGTCCCGACTTGACTATGACCAGAGCGATGATGCCGCCGAGCCAGGCCTCGGTGGAGATGTGAAAGAGCACAAAGACCACGGCCGCCACCAGAGTGGACGCCGAAATGATGGAGTCCAGCTTGGCGTCTTCGCCGCTGTTGACCAGAGAGTCGGAGTTGACCCTCTTGCCCACGTTTTTCACGTAATGCCCCAGGACGATCTTCACCACCACGGCCACCGCCACGATGATCAGGCCCGTGGCGCTGTATTCGGGCTTGTCCGGAGCGATGATCTCCTTCACCGACTCCACAAAGGCCGTGATGCCCGCATACAATACCAGCAGCGAGATCACCATGGAGCTCAGATACTCTATGCGCCCGTAGCCGAAGGGGTGCTGTCTGTCCGGCTGTTTGCCGGCCAGCTTGGTCCCCACGATGGTGATCACGGAGCTGGCCGCGTCGGACAGGTTGTTCACCGCGTCCATCACGATGGCTATGGAGTTGGAGGTGAGTCCCACCACCGCCTTGAAGGCGGCGAGAAACACGTTGGCCAATATGCCGAGGACGCTGGTCCTGACGATCACCGCGTCGCGGCTGATCTGATGGGTTGCGCTTTGGTCTTTCATACAGTGTCGTGTCCTTTCTTGGTTCTATTTTCTGATCCACATGGCGGGGCGGAAAAGCGTGTTCTTCCCCCGCGATACTGACCCTCTGGGCTTTATCCTTGCCCTCCCTGCCTGGGTCCTCCCATTTGCCCTCTCTGCCCTTGGCAGAGTAAGGAAAGGGCAAATAGGCCCCTCCAGAGATCTCTTCCCGCAAAACGCCAAACGCAGAGCGTTTGACAGATGCGTTTTGCGCCGAGATGACGAGGGAGGGCATTTTA
>JAFZNQ010000123.1 GCA_017552965.1 Abditibacteriota bacterium
CTACATCAACAACGTCAAGGTAGAGATGACCATCGGCTCCAGGACCATCAAGGTCAACGGCAAGAGCCTCACGGTCAATATGATACCCAAGATCCAGAACGGCAGGACCATCATCGACGTGTCCGACCTGAAGAGGGCCTTCGATCTGGCCAAAGAAACCAATTAAGCTTTATTATACAGAGCCGGCTTGAGGCCGGCTTTTTTCTTATATCGAGCCGGTCACGCCCCCTGTTACGCAGGCGGGCGGAGCCTCTCATTATTTTCTTTTCGCCGAAAGTCCTAAGGAACATCGGCTCATAAATCGGTGTCATATGTATGTGATATTGTCATCAAAGATTAGTATATACATAGGCGACATTTACTGACTGTGAGGTACGCTGTTTTGAAAAAGCTTGTAATTACCTTATTATTGATCACGCTCTCGGCCGGGCTTGCCCTGGCCAAGTCGGATATCAAGGCCGGCAATATGCTGCAGAACTATGAGTTCTATACTGCCGGAGCAGATCCTTCGATGCCTGAGCACTGGGAGATCGACGGTGCTCTGGCGCCGGACTTTTCCTACAGCGGGGGCACTCTCAGCTTCAGGAATACGTCAGCGACCGGGACTGTCACGCCTCAGTACGTGTATCAAGACGTGAACGTTGCCGGCGGTACCGGCAGGCTGTATACGGTGGGTATGGATATCGAATCCTTTGATGCCTTCATGGTGTACAAGTTCCGTTCCCTGGACGAAGGCAATGTGGGCCTCCAGATCCAGTGGCTGGACGCCGACGGCAAGGTCATCAAGTCCGAAAAGCCCAAGGGCTTTCTGGAATCCCATTTTCTGTTTTATTCTATGAACGAAAATGACCGGGCTCTGGAAAGAACGGTCTATTGTCCCGCAGACAGCAGCATAGTCACCTGCCGTTTCTGCTTGTACGTGGAAAGGGGCATTTACGCTCAGAAGATCACCTTCAATCAGGCCTGGATGTATCCCGCCGGCAAGCCCGCTCCTTATATCGCCCTTGCCCACAGCGCCGTGTCCGGCAGCACTCCCGTCGCCGCCACGGGCAACGTGGTCAGCAGCCTGAACGTAGGCTTTGAGGCCGTGGGGGACGATTCTTATTTTGCCGATGAGCCTTCCTTCCGCATCTATCCGGTGATGGCTCCGGACAAGTATATCGACGACTGCACTGCGACCCGCTCTTCCATTGGCGGCGGCAAGGTGCTCTACAAGGGCAGATTCAACGACGTCGCCGGCTACGGCGGTGAGCCCGAGCCCTTCGTTCTGGAGATGCGCTGCAAATCCAACGGCAGCGAAGCTGTGATCGCCAGGGATTATTTCTACTATGAGCCCGGCGCCGAGGGCGTCAATGCAGGCTGGCAATTTGACGAGTACGGCAGATTCCTGAACCGCAGCGGCCGATACTCCTCTATGTTCGGCGTGTCCTTTGATCTGGACCGGGGCTACGGCGAAGACTACAGCGTGTTTTATGAGGTGGGCGTCGACAAATACATCAAGGGTCTGGAGGCAGCCTCCGCGGATCTGATAGAAGCCAAGGTCAACTGGAAGGCAGGCGATTCGACGCTTTATATGAACTGGTCCAAATACGCTCCCGGCTGCAAGTGGCTCTTCGACGTGTCCGACCACATGTACAACAAGGGCGAGCTGGCCTACGACTGGTATGACATCATCAACAACGCCCGCATGGTGTGCGACAACCTCATGGGCTTTGTAGGCTGTGACAAGCTGTCTGCGGGCAATCTGTCCGACGCGGTGAAATTCAGAGAGCAGCTGCGCTCTTCCGACAGGAAGCCGCTGGCGGTCAACAGGCTGGCCGGCGTTTCGGCCGCGGAGCTCAATGAGGCGGCCGTCTATTCCCGGACCGCGGGAGACGCGGTTATGCTGGACCTGATGCCCTCCAACGGCAGCGACTGGCGTGACGGGGACTTTCCCATAAGCGATCCCGTGTTCGATGATAAGGCTGTGTTTGACAGGCCGGTCTTTGCCATTGCCAAAGCGGGCGGTCTCCATCCCAAAAATATCCTGCGTCTCATGCAGTACTCCCGGAATAAGAATCTGGCGGGCCTCATATTTGACGTGAATCCCAGCAACGCCTTTCAGTCCGATCCGGGCAATCCTCAGATGGAATGGGGCAACTTCGTGGCGGCCATGTTCATCAAGGACTTTCTGAATGACGCTGTCGGCCTTATCGCCAATTTCAGTGGCGACTCCGGAAGCACCGCGCCCGCGGGCGTGGATGTCGACGCCAGCAACTCCGTAGTCCGTATAATGGGTACGTCGCAGATAGACAATACCAATTACAACGTATTGGTAAACGAGGCCACTGCGGACGAGTGTTTCTTCATCGTGATCACGTCCATGAAAGACAGTCTCGCTTCGAGGACTGCCGAGGTCAGGCTGCAGGCCCAAAACACAGGCTACGTCTGCGACCTGAAGAGCTACGGCATAGACGGCAGCGTCACAGTACAGCAGCTGGATGCGGATACCGAGCAAAGAGTTTACGTCAACGGCGTGTCGGTGTTTTATATCCACAAGGCGGAATAGATCATGATCCCGGCTTTTGCCGGTCAGCATAGTTTTTGAAGGTCACCTATTGCGATTTTTGAAATCGTCGGAGGAATTATGAAAAGATTAGTCACAATTTTTGCTCTGCTTATTGCCGTAGGAGTCATAGCCTTTGCCTATACGGGCGCTCCCGTCGGCATATGGGAAGGGCTTGGCAAAAATACGGAAAAGCAGGCCTACAATCCCAAGTCTGCCGGTATGGATGCAAAAAAAATAGTTCCTATATGGCTCTATCCCCAGATAGCGGACGGAGACGTCTATGAAAAGACTCTCGATTCCGCGGGCGTCACCGTTTCCAACGGCTCCGAGGCCGAGTGGGTCAGCGCAGGCGTGGGCACCTCTCCCGTCGGCCTGGACGCCGACGTGAACCCCGGCGATATCCGGGGCAGCAGGTTCATGTATGCCGAAGCCGTGTACGGAGCAGCATTTGACGAAGGGCAGACCGCTGCCATAGACTATACCTTTTCGGACCTGCCCAAGGGTGATTATCAGGTCAATCTTTCCGTTCCTTCGAGCCTGACCATCAACCAGAACGATTACAACGTGTGCAACTATGCATACGTCAGGATCAGCATCAACGGCGGAGCCGCCTTCAACTCCACCGTGGATATGTCCAGAGATCAGTATTCCGGCCAGTGGATCTACGCCGGTTCGGACGTCTTTGATCTGGATGCTGCCTCCAACACCATCAAGGTGACCATCACCAATATAGGCGAGTATCTGGATGAGGATTCTCTGTCCGAGGACAGCTCTGCCGCCATAGTGCTGGCGGATGCCGTGCGGCTTATCAGGCTCAGCAGCGCCCAGATGGTGGGCTCTCCCGTAGCCGAAAGAGCCGGCTCGGGTTCCGTCATAGTTGACGACCAGGAGCTCCTGTATCCCGGCGGCAGCTGGAAAAAATTTGATCTGGACCACGCTCCCTTCCTTGCCGAAGGGCAGACGGCCCTGGGCAAGAGCATTTCCTGTCTCCAGGCATCTGACTGCGTGGCCGCCAATAACGCCAGGCTGCCCTTCAGCGTGGGCGTAAGCGGGACCTACAGCGTCAAGATACACTGTCCTCAGATGGATCCTACTATCGAGACAGGAGGGGATACCCCTCTCGTCAACCCCGCGGGAACTACCGCCACCTGCGTATTTGACGTGGTGACCGAGGGCGGCGTGAGCGTGGGCTCCGTCACAGGGACCACCGGCCCCGCCGGCTGGCTGACCCTGTCCTCCGGCTCCACTCTGGATCTGGTTGCCGGCGCCCGGTATTATCTGGTCTTCAAAGTCGCCGAGGGCACCACTGCCTACGGCCTCACCTTTGACGCCCTGAAGCTGGATCTTGTCAACGAATCCGCCGGCGGCGTGTATCCCGGCAACGGGTTCCCCATAGTATATACTTCCATCAATGAGACGGACGACTCCGTGGCCTCGTCTTACGTGGCCCACACATACGGCCGCCTCTGCGCCGTCAACGCTACCGGCGACGATGAGACCAAGGTGGCCACGGAGCTGTGGACCTACCCCAACAAGGATACGGACAAATGGGGCCTTTACGAAGGTCCCGTGGCCGGCGGCTTTGCCACCACTCCGCTGATCACTTCGGCCATGAACGGCAAGACCGGCAGGCTGGAGAAGGTGCTCTTCGTGGGCGACAAGAGCGGCATATTCTACGCCTTTGACGCCGCCGGCGGCGACTACGCCTCCGGTGACGAAGCGGGCAGCCGGCTCCTCTTCAAGGGCCCCGGCATC
>JAFZNQ010000124.1 GCA_017552965.1 Abditibacteriota bacterium
ACCCTGATGAGAGGCGTTCTCTTTTGGGTGATGGGCTTGTCGCAGGGAGAGCCTATGAAGTCCCCGCCGTAAAAGTCGAACAGATTGCCCGATATGGTAAAGGAGGGCAGGCGCCCCAGTATTTTCTCCCCGTCGGAGAGCAGGGCGTTCTGAACGGGCATGGCGTAGTCGCCCTTTTCGTTGTAGCCGCCTCCGCTGGACATGATGGGTATCACCGCCGGCCTTCCGGAGAGCAGCTCCCTGACCGTCTTGCCGGAGGACTCAAAGGAGAGGCGCAGCCTGCCCGGGGTGGGCAGGTCGGCGTAGCTGTGGTTGGCTCCGTTGGTGTGGGGCACGCCGTATTTTTGGGCGGTCTTTCTGTCGGCTGCTCCGTAGAGCACGACGCCCCGGTCTATAAAGGTGCGCCTATAGCCCTCGTCCATAAAGCCTTCGCCGTCCCAGAAGGGGTTCATATAGTCTTCCCTGCCTGTGTAGTCGCTCACTGCCGTCACCAGGGGCGAAAAGGCCTCCTTGCCCACCTTGTCTGTGAGCAGGCTCACCCCCAGCCCCAGGCTCTCGGCGTTGAGGCAGCCGGCCAGGAATCCGGAAAAGCCTATGTCTCCCTGTATTATCACCTCGTCGGGCAGGTCGCAGGGAACGCCGTAGGAGCCCAGATAGGCCTCCGCCATATCCAGCACCGCCTGCCGGGACCAGGTCCTTTGGGGCAGGCTGAACCACCCGTCGTGGATGTCCCGGGAATCCACGTGCTTTATCCCTATGCCGGCGTAGATCACCGTGTCCCTGCAAAAGAGGTCCATGCCGTTTTCGCCGGTCCACCGGATCTCGCTGACCGACTTGCTGACGCCTCCGGAAAAGATGAATTCGGGGTAGCGCTCGGTGAGGGTCTGTATCAGGGCGCCGGCTTCTTCCAGCAGCTCCTGGTCGGGCATTTCCTCTTCGGTGAGGTCTCTGCTGCCCCTGAAGGCGGTGGGCTCAAAGGGCCAGGGCCTGCTCTGCTTCAGGGCAGCCAGCCGGAAGCCTTCGGCGTCCGGCACCACGCCGGTCTGATAGTGTATACGGGCCTCCCCGTTGTCGTATATGCGGTAGGAAGACACGTTGGAGTCGGAGGAAGAAAAGCTCTTGATCTTGTTTTCTTCGTATTCCACCTCGCAGGAGATGCTCCTGGATGAGTATTTTTGCTGCATATTTCCGCCTCCTAATTGATGTTCAGGGCCTTGACCCTGATGGTGGGCCCGCCTGCGGATACGGGCACGCTCTGGCCGTTCTTGCCGCAGGTGTAGGTGTCAAAGAGCTCAAAATCGTTGCCTATGCCGTCTATGTCAAACAGGGTCTTGAACACGCTGCCCGTGACCACGTTGGTCCGCAGGGGCTCCGCCAGCCTGCCGTCCCGTATGCGGTAGCACAGGGTGGGCTTCAGGGTAAAGAGGGAGGAGCCGGTGCCGTAGGACACGGCGTAGACGTATACCCCGTCCGCGGTGCTCTTTATCAGGTCCTCCGGAGAAGCCGTCCCCGGCTCCATGTAGGTGTTGGTCATGCGCACTATGGGCGGGCAGGTGTAGTCCTGGGCCCGGGAGTTGCCCGTAGGCTCTTCTCCCAGGGTGACGGCGGACCTGACGTCGTGGAGCCGGCCCGTGAGGACTCCGTCTTTGATGAGATAGGTCTTCCGGGTCAGGGTGCCTTCGTCGTCGTAGATGAGCCGGCCGTTGTTGGGCATGTCCCCCATATCCACAATGGATACTCCCGGGGCGCCTACCTGCTTGCCCATGACCCATTCTTCCCGGAGTGTCTTGTCGTTGAGCATGAAGTCGGACTCGCTCTTGTGGCCAAAGCTCTCGTGGGTAAACATGGCCGTGACCACCGGTGCCAGGATGGTGACGTATTCCCCGGGCTCCGCGTCCACGGCGTTGTTGCCGTAGTCTATGTAGCGGTCTATCTCGCTGAGTATTTCCTGCTCGTGGCCGGACAGCTCTTCAAAAGAAGCCTTCTGAAAGCCCTTGTAGGCCCCCACGGGCCAGCCCTTTATCACCAGCTGGCAAGAGGCGTTCAGCCGGCACCTCTGGGTGTCGGTCTCTATGTCGCTGCCCAGGCTGGAGACAAAGCGCTTTGAGACTGCGTTCACCGCGCAGGATATTTGGTACTGCTTCAGCTCGGGCACGTCCCGGGTAAAGCAGGCCTGCCGGTAATGCTCCACCAGGTCCCGCACCGCCCGGGGCTCCACCAGGCGCAGGCTCTTGTCGCCCCGGTAGGCCATGGCCTTGTCCCGGTGGACCTCCAGGGCCCTGACGTAGGCGTCGCCCCCGGCGGGCAGCCGGTTTTTGGCCAGCCCCGCCAGCCGGTCTATCTCCTGCTGGATGTTCTCGGGCATGTCCGTGGAGCAGGTGTACCACAGGACTCCGTCCCATACTCTGATAAAGGCTCCCTTTCGGGAGAGCTGAGTGTCCGTGCGGACCTCGCCGTTCATGACCGCTACCGTGATGTGCGCAGAGTCTTCTGTCCGCACGTCGGTATACAGACCGTCCGGAAATCTATACATATTGCATTCTCCGTTGATCATTCGTTTTTCATGCTGTTCAGGTTGAACACGGGGGCGCCCGGGTCGCTGATCATGCGGACCTCCATGATCCCCACTCCCAGAATACGCTTGTCCGGCTCGGCCGGGTTCAGAGCGTTGGGAGACCAGTTCTTTACCTTCACGTCAAACTTTATCCTGCCGCTTGAGGGCATGGTCACCTTGTTTGAGAGGGTGAGCATGCCTGCCTGTGTGATGGGCATCAGATTTTTGCCGTCCACGTATATGCCGGCGCCCTCCATAAGGGCGTTGGAGTCCGACATGATGTTAAAGGTCACCGTGTAGTCGGCGCCGGGGGTCCCTCTGAGCTCCAGGTTTGCTCCGGAGCTGGACCAGCGCATGCCCCCGTTGGTGGGCTCGGAATAAATGAAGCCGTCCACGAAGCTCTCGTCGTTGACCCCGTTGAGCTTCAGGGAATAGTTCTTAAAATCCTCGTCTTTCAATTTCCGGGGCTTGGGGATATTGGCGCTGATCTCGCAGCTGTCACCTATGCCGTTTTTGACCGTGAGGGGATTGGGCGACCAGTTGGCGGTGATGACGGCGGCGCCGGCTCCCGCGCCTATCTCTATGTGGGTGGGCTTCTCGGCAAAGGTGTTGCCGTTTATTATGCCGATGCCCTTGTTCAGGGTAATGGCCGCCGCGCTGGTGCCCAGGGCGTCCCAGCTCTCAAAGGTGCAGCCTATGACCGACAGCCGCGCTCCGTCGGAATCGCTGCGGACGCAGGTGTTGATGGGGCCCCAGAAGGCGCAGTTCATGAGGCTCACCTTGCCTGTGACTCCTCCCCGGATGTCCACGGGGCAGGCGTCTGCGGAGTTCCACCGGCCCACGAATTCGCCGTTGGTGATGGCCAGACCCATGGGCTGTATCTGCTCTATGAGCACCGAATTGGTGCAGCTGTCGGCGCCTATGCCGGAGAAGTTGCCGTTGCAGGCGCCCGAGCCCCGGTTGGTGAAGCGGTAGCCCGCCCCGTAGCCGAAGCAGAAGCAGTTGGAGCAGTATTGCCAGTCCGTGCGGGCAAACTCAAAGGCGGTGCCGTTGAGGTTGATCCATTTGCAGTAGGGGTCGTCGGCGGTGTAGGTCACGTTGAAGGGCCAGAAATGGCAGTTCTCTATGCGGCATATATCGTAGCACTGGTCTATCACGATGCCCGTCTTGATAGGATAGCCGTAAACCCCCGAGATGGTCATCCGGTCGGGACCTCTGAAGAGGATGCCTACGTAAGGATTGAGAAGGTTGCAGTTGATGACAGAGTGATTGCTGCCTTCATAGCCGGCTATACATGGGGAGTAGGGAATGGGAGGCACGGTCTTCTGGCTCCATTCCGGATAGTGGATGATGAGCCCCTGCACCCCGGAATTGTTGCCCGTCAGGGTGATAAAGGCTGTTCCGTCCGGGTCGTTCTTGCCGGCGTAGGCGGCGATGACAGAGCCCTTCATATTGCCGGCGGCGTCGGGCTTGTTGGACAGGTCGTTGGTGGGAGGGGCCACGTAGGTGCCCTTGAGCATCACTCCGTCCTTCACCTCCAGAGAGCCCCGGCATACGTATTCGCCGGTGGGGAACACCACGTTGCCGCCCCGGTGGTCATAGCATTCGTCGATGGCCTTCTGGATGGCGGCGGTGCAGTCGGTCAGGTTGTCGCCTTTGGCGCCGTAGTCCAGCACGTTGTAATCCTTGGCGCTGGCTTCGCCGGCAAAGACGGCAAGAGCGGCGCAGGCGAGAATAAAAAGGGTGAGAATAGTGTTGTTCATTGCTTTTTCCGCGTTGAGTATATTTAATATAAGTATAGCATCTGAGGAGTTTTTCTGCAAGAAGAGCCGCTTCGTTTTTGCATGAAAGGGGCACAACACATTTACGCTGTGCCCCGCAAATGGGCACTATCCGCCAGACGTTCTTATTCCGGACTTATTTAGCCGTCATGCCCCCGTGGCGTTATGCAGCGTCAGAGCGAGTCGGTAAGGATCTTTACAAGGTCGTCTTCGCCGAGGGGCGCCCACGCTTTGTCGAGACCTTCGTTGACGGCTATATGATGCGCCATTTCGCCGATACGGCTTCCGTCGATGCCTACGCCCCCGAGGCTCATAGGGATGCCTATGGACTCAAAGAAATCATAGGTGGCGTCTATTGCCTGCCGGGCGATCTCAAACTTGTCCTGACCGGCGTCTATGCCGAATACGTTCTGTCCGTATTTGACGAATCTGTCCACGGTCTTTTCGCTGAGGATATGCTTCATCCACCTCGGCGTGATGATAGCCAGTCCCTCGCCGTGGGTGATGTCGTAATAGGCGGAAAGGGCGTGCTCGATGCCGTGGCAGGGCCAGCCGGAGTAGCTGTTGCCCAGAGAGTATATCATGTTGCAGCCGTAGGTGCAGCAGAGCATCATCTCGGCCCTGGCCGTATAATCGGATGGATTTTCAAGACACTTGCGGGTGTTGATCATCAGGCTCTTCAGAGCGGCCTCCATAAAGCCGTCGTTCAGCAGGGTGGAATCTGCGACGAAGTATTGCTCCATGATGTGGTTCATGGCGTCGGCGCAGCCCGCCGCAGTCTGTTTTTTGGACACCGTAAATGTGTATTCGGGATCGAGAAAGGATACCGCGGGGTAGAGGTGGGGGTCCATATACCCGATCTTGTCGTTGGTCTCGGTCCTGGATATCACTGCGCCGGGGTCGTATTCGCTGCCCGTGGCGGCCAGGGTGAGTATGTCCACTATGGGCAGAGCATCCTTGGCAAAGGCCTTCCGGGTAATGAGGTCCCAGGGGTCGCCGTCGTATTTTGCCCCGGCGGCTATGGCTTTGGAGCAGTCCAGCACGCTGCCGCCGCCCACGGAAAGGATCACGTCTATGCCGTTTTCCTTGCAGAGACGGACGCCCTCAAGGACGCTGGGATCGTATTTGGGGTTGGGCTCTATTCCGGCAAGCTCGGTGATCTCAAGGTCCGAAAGAAGGTCTTTGACCTTGTCATAAAGGCCAAGTCTTTTGATGCTGCCGCCGCCGTAGGTGAGAAGCACTCTTTTTCCGAATCGGCTCATTACCTCCGGAAGCTTGTCGATAACTCCCTGTCCGAAAATAAGCCTGGTAGGTGTTTGATAATCAAAATTCTGCATAGTTTATCTCCTTCTTTGTTTGTCATACCAGCGATGCGGCCCAGGAGGCCACTTCCTTTTCACTGCGGGAAGCCTCCGAGCCTTTGACGGCGAGCCCCCGGCCCACCTCTGCGCCATTGCAGTATTTTCTGAGGGCGGCCGGCGCTCCGGCCAGCCCGCTGCCTTCGTGTGTCATGAGAGGAAAAACGTTCTTGCCCGAAAAATCCAGAGCTTCAAGCTGGGTAAAAACGGCGCAGGGATAAGTCCCCCACCAGCAGGGGCCGCAGACAAATACGTTGTCATACTCCGAAATGTCGGAGAGCATTTTTTTCAGCTCCGGCCTGCCGTTATTTCGGAGCTCCGCCTTCGCCTCCTCGATACAGATCATATAATCCTCGGAATAAGGCTTGACGGTGTCCACCTCAAACAGG
>JAFZNQ010000125.1 GCA_017552965.1 Abditibacteriota bacterium
ATCGTATATGAACGCCGAGGCGTTATATCCAATGTGGAAAGCTATCCTAAATAACTTTGCTGCCGGCAATGCCGGCCGTTAAAACTCATTCACCACACTTACACTGTTCAGCTTTCAAAGAACGCCGGCGGAAGGGGTGCCTTGCGTCGGCAAATATTATTATACTCTTTCTCAGAGTGGAAAGTCAAGAGAAAAAGGCGCATTTTTGCAATTTTTCTTGTGGGAGGGAGTGTGAGAGCGTCCGTGACGTAGAGGATGATCTCTCTGTCCCATTCAACAACAACGTCATCTCGGCGGTGAGGGCTACTCGAGCTCTCACCGGTAAGAGATCCCCTGAGAAAGAAACGCGAGCCACCGGCTGCGGACCAGCTCAACGGGACAAGAAGAACAATGATAATAATTGCCTTTTGCGGGCGCGCAGCGCCTGCAAAAGGCAATCTCTCTCCGTCAGAACCGCGAGCCCCTGTCTGCGGACCAGACCGGGGTGGGAGGGGCGTTATTCGGGGTCCCCGAAAAATCGCAGATTTTTTGGGGTATAAAGCCCCTGCTCAAGCCGAAGGGCAAGCGTCGCCGTCAAGCGCAAGGCGGAAAAGGCAGAAATGCAGCTTCTTTTCTGCCCCGCCGCAGAGCGCAGACCTGAGGCGCAGACGGGTGCAGGGCAGCCGGCCCTGCTCGCTCTCACCCCACAAAATCATTCGATTTTGCGGGGGCCCCGAGGAGAGTGGTCCGGAGACGAGCTGTTCAACCCGGGCGGGTGTGTACGGGGTCCCCGGCGAAAAAAGTTTCGCTGGGGCAAAATATGCAATACCCGCGAAAAAAAGGGGGGTATGCGAAGGGGGGAAGCCCCCCTTGCCAGAAAGAGCCGTGGAACGGCACTAGCTAAAACAAGCTGTTTCAGCTACCGAATGGGACTTGCGCATGTCCATTACACTCTCCTGTACCGAGGACCGGTCCCTCCCATCTGCCGCCTCCGGCAAGCCGGAGAAAACGGACCGCCCAATCGAGGATACGCTCTGATCGTCAATACCCCGACAATCGCAAGTACTACAACACAATTTATATGACAGGGAGACGCCCCGGCCACAGTCGAGAGAGCAATAATGCGCCCGGATAATTATCCCCGTCGGTCGCGGGAGCGACCGACGGGGATAAAACAACCACCGGCCCCTGCAGGATCCCCGATCCCGCAGGGGCCATGATACTCATTAGCAGCCTACACCCTGATCTTCCCCGCCAGGTCTGCCAGCGCTTTGGCTATCTCCAGTCCCTGAGGACACACAGCCTCGCAGGATTTGCAGCCGATGCAGGCGGAGGGCCGCTTTTCCTTGGGATAGCTCATCAGAGCCATGGGAGCCAAAAAGCCTCCTCCGCTGAAGGTGTGCTCGTTGTAGAGGGCCAGCAGGTCAGGGATATTCAGCTCCCGGGGGCAGTGGCTCACGCAGTATCTGCAGGCAGTGCAGGGCAGAGTCTTTTTGCCCGTCATCTCCCCCGCTATGTCAAAGAGGGTCTGCCGCTCTTTCCCGGACAGAGGCTTGTCCTCGGAGAATATATCTATATTTTCCTCCACCTGGGCCATGTCGGACATGCCCGACAGTGTGACGCACACCTCCGGCACCGACTGGATGAACCTGAAGCACCAGCCCGCGGCGGACTCCTCCGGCCTCAGCGCCAGCTGCTTTTTGCGGGCTTCCTCCGACAGTCTGAGCAGCATGCCGCCCCGCACCGGCTCCATGACCCAGACAGGCAAGCCCAAGCTCCTGCACAGCTCCACCTTGGCCCCGGCCTTCTGGAAATGCCAGTCCAGCCAGTTGAGCTGGATCTGACAAAACTCCATCCGGTCGCCGTATTTGGCCAAAAATCGCTCCATGACCTCCAGGCTGCCGTGGACCGAAAAGCCCAGATGCCTGATGCGGCCCAGGTCCTTCTGGCGGCTGAAATAGTCGTATATGCCGTATTTGGGGTCCAGATACTGCTCTATGTTCAGCTCGCACACGTTGTGTATCAGATAAAAGTCAAAGTATTCTCTCTCGCACTTCCTGAGCTGCTCTTCGAATATCCGCTCAGCGTGGGGCATGTTCGACAGGTCGTAGCCCGGGAATTTGTCCGCCAGATAGTAGCTGTCCCTGTCGTAGGGCCGGAGAGCCTCGGTGATGGCAGTCTCGGAGTTGCCGCCGTGGTAGCCCCAGGCGGTGTCGTAGTAGTTGACGCCCTGTTTCATGGCGTAGGCCACCATTTTGTTCACCAGCTCTCTGTCCGGCTCGTTGTCGTTGCCTCCCTTCACGGGCAGGCGCATGGTACCAAAACCCAGACGGGACAGCTTTGTCCCGGCAAAATCAGCATACAGCATATACGTCTCCTTATAGTCCTCTCAGATCCGCAAAGGCTCCGCAGACTCCCGCCGTGAGGGTAAAGTCCACTGCCTTGCCTTTTCCCCGTCCGAAATCTGCCCGGATGCCCGGCGTCAGTCTGGCGGGATATTCTCCGGGCTCCAGCTCCAGCCGCGTCAGCCGTCCCCAGGGGAGCCTCATCTCTCTTCCGTCTATCTCCAGGATAGCCTCGCCCTTCAGCCGGGGGCAGCGCCCCACCGGACTGATGACGTGGCCCAGCCTGACGATACAGTCTTTTTCAAACACCTGAGCCGCCGCTTCGGGATTTACCGAAGACAGGACTCCCAGGTGAGGTATCATGAATATGGAGTCCACCGCCAGCATGGTGATCCCCCTGGGACCAAAGGCGTCTATGAGCATCCGCGCCGCCTGCTCTCTCTGCGGCGCGTGGCTCAGCACTCCTCCGCTGCCTATGATCAGATCCACCGCCGGCATCTGCACCAGAGTCTCTCCGGTCTCCTTCTGGTCCACTATCTCCCCCATCTGCCTCACGGTCTGCACTCCCACCAGCGAGCGGGCCAGGCTCTTGTGGTGCTCCAAGCTCATCCGCAGGGCCTCTATGGCCGCCGCCTGCTCTATCTTCAGGTCCTCCCGGGTCATGGGTATGATGGTAGGCCTGATCATCTTGTTGCGGAGCACGTTGCGCAGGGCCTCGTCGGATATGTCAAAATCCAGATGGCGCTTGATGTTCTCCGTCCCCGCTTCGTAGAGCACGTTGCCCATGGAATAGCTCATGCCCAGATTGGCGCTCACGGTACGGGTATAGGCTCCGCCCATGACCGAAAACACGTCGGTGGTGGCGCCGCCTATATCCACCGCCAGCAGGTTCTGCCCCGTGTCGGCAGAGTAGCGCCTCACCATCTTGCCAAAGGCGTTGGGAGTGGATTCTATGTCCGCCGACACCCAGCCGCTGAGCTTTCCGTAGCCGGGGGCCTGCTGCATGACGTGCTCCAGAAACAGCTCGTGGATGGCGTTCCTGGCTCCGTCCAGATTTTCCCGGTCCAGAGAGGGGCGTATGTTGTCCACCACCTTCAGGGACACAGTATCTCCCAGTATGGAGGCCACTTCTTCCCGGGCTTCCCTGTTGCCCGCATATATGACCGGCAGCTTCAGGTCCTGCCCCAGGCGGGGCTTGGGGTCCGCCGCCATGATCATCTCGGCCAGGTCCAGCAGGTGCCTCTTGGTGCCTCCGTCCGTGCCGCCGCTCATCAGTATCATATCCGGCCGGCTCCGGCGGAACCTCTGTATCTTTTCAAAGCTCTTCTTGCCGTCATCCACGGAGATGGTGTCGATGATGATGGCTCCGGCCCCCAGAGAAGCTCTCCGGGCGCTTTCGGCGCTCATGCTGCTCACCACTCCGGCAGCGATCATCTGGAGACCGCCTCCCGCAGACGAGGTGGACAGATACACGTCGGCCCCGGCGCCGTCCTTCTCCGGCACTATGAGCCTGCCGCCGTCCAGCAGCTTGCGTCCGCTGGCCGCCTCCAGCTCGGCCACGGCGTTCAGCACGCCTATGGTCACGTCGTCAAAGGGGCTTTCCACCGTGGTAGGCGCCTCGGCTCTGGCAAAGAGCCTCCATTCCCCCTCCACACGCATTATGAGCAGAGCCTTGGTAGTGGTGCTTCCGCAGTCTGTGATGAGAGCTGAATTCATATTGTCTCCATATCCCGCTTCGTTTGCTTTCATAACTCTATTATAAGATATTCCCGGGAGATTAGTCAATCTGCGGGTTTGTATTTTTGCCCGGTATGTAGTATAATATAATCAGAGATAATTATTTATTGTCAAATATACGATTTGCGCAAGAGGAAAATATGTCTGCAGAAAAAGACTTGACCGGAACACGGTTCGAATGGATGTCCAGGGACGAGATCACGGCCTGGCAGAACGAAAGACTTCCCATCATCATCAGACAGGCGGCCAAAAGCCCCTGGTACAGCAAGGTCTTTGCGGAAAAAGGCATCGACCCCGAAGATATAAAAGGTCTGGAGGACCTCTCCCGGCTCCCCTTTACCACCAAAGCCGACCTGAGGGAATCCTATCCCGACGGCATGCTGGCAGTCCCCAAGTCCGAAGTGATCAGGATGCACACCTCCAGCGGCACCACCGGCAAGCCCACCGCCATCATGCACACGGCCGAAGACCTGGAGAACTGGTCCGAGATCATGGCCCGCTCCATGGCCATGGCAGGCTTTACCAAGGACGACGTATTTCAGAACATGTCCGGCTACGGTCTATTTTCCGGCGGTCTGGGCATACATATGGGCTCCGAAAAGCTGGGCATGTGGACCATACCCGCTGCCGCAGGCAATACAGCCCGTTCGCTGATGCTCATCCGGGACTTCGGCGTCACCGGCGTCCACGCCACTCCCTCCTATATGATGCACGTGGCCGAGGCCATGCTCCAGAGGGGCGAGAACCCCAGAGACCTGCCTCTGAAGAGAGCCATCTGCGGCGCAGAGCCCTACACCGAGGAGATGAGGAAAAAGCTGGAAGAGCTCTATGACATGAAGGTGTTCAACAACTACGGCCTTTCCGAGATGAACGGCCCCGGCATAGCCTTTGAATGCCCCTACCAGACAGGCATGCACCTGTGGGAGGACAGCTACATCATGGAGATCATCGACCCCGTCACCCTGGAGCCGGTGCCCGACGGCGAGACCGGAGAGCTGGTGCTCACCAACCTGCGGCGCATGGGCATGCCTCTCATCCGCTACAGGACCAGAGACCTGACCCACATAATCCCCGGCGAATGTCCCTGCGGCAGAATACACAGACGCATAGCCCGCTTTGTGGGCAGAAGCGACGACATGCTGGTCATCAAGGGCGTCAACGTGTTCCCCAGCCAGATCGAAGAGGTCATCATGCGCAAGCCCTGGCTGGGAGGCAATTACCTCATCACCCTGACCACCAAGAAGCAGCTGGACGACCTGGCTCTGGACGTGGAGCTCAACAGATCCATGTTCGATGGCAACATGGACACCCTGCGCAGCCGCAAGGCGGAGCTGGAAGCAGACCTGAAGGCTCAGCTGGGCTTTGGCGTGACCGTGAACATCGTGGAACAGGGGACCCTGCCCACTTCCGAAGGCAAGGCAAAGCGCGTATTAGACAAGAGAGAGGGTATATAAATGTGGAATTTAGTTGTGGCATTAGCTGAAAACAAGCCCGGCAGAGTGGCCAACATAGCCGATATACTGGGCAAGAACGGCATCGACATACTCATGACCGACATAGCCGACGAAGGACAGTACGGCGTGGTCCGTCTGCTGACCGCCAATCCGGACAAGACCCGGAACATCCTTTACAACGAAAACGTCACCGCCGCCCTTACCAAGGTGGCGCTGGTGGAAATGCCCGACGAGCCGGGAGTGCTGGCCGGCCTGATGAAGATACTGGCCGAAGAGCAGATCAACGTCAAGCAGGTCATGGGCTGCATACTGGAAAGAGGAAAAAGAGCAGCCTTTGTCATCATTACCGACGGCGATCCCGCCTACGCCGAAGAAAAGCTGGCGGGGCGGGGAGTCAGGATCCTTGAGGAAATATAAGCTCCCTGCTCTTCTGAGGATCAAACAGTGGAGCAAAAGCCTGTTGGTTTTTGCTCCAATGCTTTTTGCCCGGGCCTTTGATCCGGGCTCGCTGTGGAGGACCTCGGCGGCCTTTGGAGCCATGTGTCTCATGTCCTCCGCCGTGTATATATTCAACGACCTCAGAGATCTGGAGGAGGACATCCAAAACCCTCTGAAGCAGCACCGTCCCCTGGCCTCCGGAGCCGTCGCTCCGGGCGCTGCGGCGACAGTGGCCATCATATGCGCCTTCCTCTCCATGACCATTGCCTGTCTGCTGGGCGCCGGCTGCGTCCGGGTGCTGGGAGTCTTTCTGGCCCTCAACGTGTGCTACACCCTGAAGCTGAAGCAGCTGATGATCATCGACGCCATGTGCATAGCGGCAGGCTTTGTGCTGAGGCTCCTGTTGTGCGGAGCGGCCATAGACGTGCCCGTCACCGACTGGCTGTGCGTGGTGATGTTTTTCCTGTCCCTGTTCATGGCCTTCGGCAAAAGGAAGTGCGAGCTCAGGCAGGCCATCTCCTCCAGACGCAAGGTGCTGTCCCACTACACGGAGCAGCAGCTGGACAGGCTCATGACGGCCACCTGCACCATCACCCTGGCAGGCTACACTCTGTTTTCTCTGGACCTGAGCGTCATAGCCAAGATAGGACCGCATCTCTATTTCACTGTGCCCATAGTGGCCTACGGCCTGTTTATGTATTCGGCCATCATAGACAGGAGCGAGGACGGAGACCCCAGCACGGTGTTATTCAGGGAGACGCCTCTGAAGGCGGCCTTTCTGCTGTGGCTCACGGGCTGCATCGTGATCATGCTCTGGCACCTATGACCAATCTGAACATAGTGCTCTACGCCCCGGAGATACCCCAGAACACGGGCAATATAGGCAGGACCTGCTATCTCACCATGTCCTCTCTGCACCTCATAGAGCCTCTGGGCTTCCGCCTCTCGGAAAAAGCAGTGAGGCGGGCGGGGCTGGATTACTGGAGCAAGCTGGACGTCCGGGTGCACCCATCTCTGGAGGCGTTTTTGCAATATGCAGACACCGACCGGATATTTCCGGCCACCACCAAGGCGGCGAGGCCGTACACCGAGGCCCGTTTTTGCAAGGGGGATTATATAGTGTTCGGCAGAGAGTCGGCAGGTCTCCCCGCGCCCTTCCTGGAAGCCTATCGGGACAGGGCCGTCAGGATACCCATGCACCCTCTCTCCGACCGCTCGCTGAATCTGTCCAACGCCGCCGCCGTCATCATGTACGAGGCCCTCAGGCAGATGGATTTTGCCGGCCTGAGGTAAAGGGGCCCCGCTCCTGCACGGAGCCCGACAGTAAAAATATCGATAACATCGAGGAGTAAATTTTGGATCTTTTAAACAACGTAAATATAGACAAGATAAATGCGGCCATCAGGGAAGCCATCCAGACAAAAAAGGAGATATCCTCTCTGAAAAAGGAAGCGCTTCAGATGTCCAAGGACGCCATCGAGCTGGCGGAGAGCGGCAAGAGCGCCGCAGCGGAGGCAGTGCTGTACGCCTCGGCGAGAAAGATCAACAGGATCAAATCCTATCTCCGCACGTCGGTCATATCTCTCCACTTTCAGAGCGATCTCCTGTATTCGGTGGAAAAGGAATACTGCGAGGCAGTCATAGTCTGCTACGTGATGACCAACCGGGAGATCCCCGGCTATGAGGAGCTCAGCGTGGATCCGCTGGTGTTCATCCACAGCTTCGTGGAAGCGGTCAGCGAGCTGGGCAAGATCAACGAAAAGCTGGAAAACAGGAACAGGATCACCGCCAACAAGCTGGCCATGCAGGACATCACCGTCCGTCTGGAGGAGCTGAAGCATTTTGCGGGCAGCGTCACCGGCGACATAGACAACCAGCTGGACAAGCTGCGCCACAAGATCTACACGGGCAAGACCGACGTGGACATCACTCCCGAGGACGCCCTGCTGCTTGCCACCGAGCCCGAAGAGATCCCCGAGCCGGAGATCATCGAGCCGGACACCGAGGCCAACAGGGCCGTCATGACCGAAATGTCCCGGATCATCTCCGGGGTCAAGACTCAGTCCGACTCGGATCTGAGAGACTTCAAGAAGACCTGGACCAAGGTGTCCGAAAACCTGCGCACCGGCCTGATAGAGACCAACAACGGCAAAAAGAGCCCTCAGAGCGACTCTGCCAGGTCCGAGTTTGAGACGGAGGGCCAGACACTGAAGAGCTACAAGGGCAAGAGCCAGACCGTGGAGATACCCAAGGGCATCAGGGTCATCGACGCCAACGCCTTCAGCGGCTGCAAGGAAGTCCAGACCATCAAGATACCCGATTCCGTAGAGGAGATCCGCCCCTACGCCTTCACCAACTGCAAGAATCTGTCCGCCTTCGTGGTCAACTCGAGGAACAGGCATTTCAGCCAGGCCATGGGAGTGCTCTACAACAAGGACAAGACAGCTCTCATATGCTATCCCTCCAACGACAAGACCAAGCACAAGAAGAGACTGCCCGACACCCTCACGGCCATCTGCGAGGGAGCCTTTGCCTACTGCAAAAATCTGGAAGTGCTTAATCTGACGGACACCATCACCGACATACACAAGTTCGCCTTTACCCATTGCTACAACCTGACCATACAGGCCCCCGAGGGATCCATGGGCTGGAAATACGCCAAGGACCACAACCTGCTGAAGTCTGACGGAGCAAACAGAAGACAGCAGCAGCAGTCCGCGCCTCAGGAAAAGCCTGCCAAGCCCGCCGAGCCCCAGAACGACCTGGGCTACTATTTCAGGGAGATAGACTCCCAGCCTGCTGCCGGAGGGCAGTCCGAGCCTGACGAGACCGCCGGGACGGCCCCCGGGGAAGAGCCTGCCGCGGACGTCGCCGCCGAGACTCCTGCCGCCGACCTGCAGGCGTCCGACTACGAAGCCTCCGAGGCTCAGTCCGAGCCTACAGAAGAGGAGCCCGTAGAGGAACCCATAGAGGAG
>JAFZNQ010000126.1 GCA_017552965.1 Abditibacteriota bacterium
CCAGGACACGTAGCGGTCGGAGGCCTCCTGTCCCTCGGCGGGATAATGCACGCCTCCGTAGATCCCCGAGGACACTATGCCCCCGTAGGACACCATGGATATGCGCATGTCTGTATTGCCAAGCTGAGAGTATTTCATAGTCCTTTTCCTCTATAGTGATGTATGTACCTTAATTTAGATATGCGCGCAGTCTCCATAGTTCCTTGTCCCTGAGTGTTTTCTGCCTGTATGTCGGCGAGCAGAGAGGAAGGGCAGTCCTTATCCGGGTATGCGCGGGGCAGCGCGGCGGCAGGCGATCTGCGCCTGCCGCCGCTGTTGTCGTGTCCGGCGGGCTCTCCGGGCCGGAGCCCGAAGCCCGGGCCGGAGCCCCGGAGCCCTATTCGGACTGCTGCAGGGCCTCGGCGCCCTCTTCTCCGGTGCGGACCCGGACTATGTTGTCCACGTCGGTGATAAAGATCTTGCCGTCGCCGATGTGGCCGGTGTAGAGCACCTTGCGGGCTGCCGCCACCACCTTGTCCACTGAGGCGGCGTCCACCACTATGTCTGTCTGCACCTTGGGCAGCAGGGTCACCTCTATGGGGGTGCCGCGGTAGTATTCGGGCTTGCCCTTCTGGGCTCCGTAGCCCATGACGTTGGTGACGGTCATACCGGTGATGCCTATCTTGTTCATGGCTGCCTTCAGGTCTTCAAGGCCGGAGGGCCGGCATATGATGCGTATGGCGGCAAAAAGCTGTTCCGAGGGGCTCTTGGCCTTCACGTGCATCACGGGCACTGTCTCTCCGGCGAGCTCTGTCACTGCAGGGGCGGGCTCTGCCGTGGGAGCTATGCTGCTCATGACGGTAAAGCCGGCGTAGGCGGAATACAGGCTGTGCTCCGAACGGTCCAGACCTGTGATCTCGTCGGCGGCCTCTGCCCGGAGGCCTATGGTCTTTTTGATGATAAAAAACACTATGGATATGACGCAGGTCGTCCACAGCATCACGGCAACGACTCCCAGGGCCTGCACGCCCAGAAAGCCTGCTCCTCCTCCGTAGAAAAGTCCCTTGGGGGTGGAGATGCCCGTGGCAAAAAGACCGGTCATAATGGTGCCCAGGGCGCCGCAGACTCCGTGGACGGCAATGGCGCCGACGGGGTCGTCGATCCTGGCTATCTTGTCAAAAAACTCCACGGCAAAGATCACGGTGACGCCGCAGCAAATGCCGATGACGGCTGCTCCGAAGGGGTTGACGGCGTCGCAGCCTGCCGTGATGCCCACCAGACCTGCCAGCGAGGCGTTGAAGGTCATGGACACGTCGGGCTTGCCGTAGCGGCACCAGGTGATGATCATGGCGACCACCGTGGCCACTGTGGCGGCCAGGTTGGTGTTGAAGAACACCCGGCCGGCGGTGGATATGAGGTCGTCGGTATCCATTCCCACCGTGCTGGCTCCGTTGAAGCCGAACCAGCAGAACCACAGGATGAATACGCCCAGCGCCGCAATGGGTATATTGTGTCCGGGGATGGCCCGGGGTTTGCCGTCGGAGCCGTATTTGCCCACACGGGCTCCCAGCATGGCGGCTCCGATCATGGAGCAGACGCCGCCTACCATGTGCACGGCAGTGGAACCGGCAAAGTCATGAAAGCCCAGGTTTGCCAGCCAGCCGCCGCCCCATATCCAGTGTCCGGATACGGGATATATGAACATGCTTATCACAGCCGAGTACAGGCAGTAGGCGCTGAATTTGGTCCGCTCTGCCATGGCTCCCGCCACGATGGTGGCCGAGGTGGCGCAAAATACCGACTGGAAAATGACGAAGGCCCACAGAGGGACGCCCGACGGGAGCGCGTGTCCGTAATCCTTCAGGATAAACGGATCGCCCCAGCCGATCACTGCCGAGCCGGCTCCGAACATGATGCCGAAGCCCACCAGCCAGTAAAGCGGGGTCCCTATACAAAGGTCCATCAGGTTTTTCATCAGGATGTTGCCGGCGTTCTTGGCTTGCGTAAAGCCGGCCTCGCACATGGCAAAGCCTGCCTGCATAAAGAATACCAATGCAGCGCCGACCAGCACCCATATCGTGTTTACCGCAGAAAATGTCATCATTCTTACCTCCATTTGTTTCTCTGTAGTACACTGAAATGATCCGGGCGGCAGGGCTTATGGTCCGCGATAATATACCAACATGACTGTTCCTCCTTGTCTGAATAATTATGTCACGGTAATGCGTTCATCATCAATACGGTCGCCCGGCAGACAAACACCGGGGCTTCCCCGCAGGATCTGTGACCCGGCGGGACACACAAAAGGGCGAAAAGGTTTATCTCTTTCTGGCAGACAAAAACGCGCCTGCAGACAGATGGGTGATGCAGATACCCAACAGGCAGCCGGCAAAATCTATGAGCACGTCTGTGAACTCGCAGGACCGGCCGGGGACGAAGAGCTGATGGATCTCGTCGGACACGGCATAGACCAGACCCGTGACGGCAGGCGCCGCCTGTCTCAGGGGCTTTTTCAGCATATACGCAAAAGCCACCGCGCAGGCGATGAAGCCGAACACCGCGAATACGGTGAAATGAGCGATCTTGCGGACCACCTTGTCCGCCTTGTGTCTCAGGTCCAGCTGCTCCATGAGAGGCATATCGTTGAATCCGGGATAAATGATACAAAGGATACGATGGGTAAAATTGTGTGAGAGAGACCCCGAGTCATCTGCGCTCTGCGAAGAAAAGCGGAAGATGACCACTGCCCAGGCGATGAGCATTACGATACTGAAGAATCTGAAGAATTTGATCATCGTAAGCGGTCTCCTTAAAACCACAGTATATTATACTTGCTTTCGGCCCCGGTGTCAAGCGGTTTTTTTGACACCTCGGGAAATATTCGCCCCGTATGTGCTATAATATGTGTGAATACTATGTGTAATACTATGCGTGAGGAAATCCTATGAAAAAACTGCTGACAGCCATATTTGCGCTGCTGATATGCTCCGTGGCGTGGGCGCAGACCATCTCCGAATCGGACGGTTCCTATGTCGTCACCGGCGAAGGCTACAGGGCCGTGATCCCCGCGGGCCGTATGATGAGCAGCCTGCAGATATCCGGCACCGAATTTTTGCAAAGCATCGACGTCTTTCCCGGGACCACCTTTTTCAACAACGGTGAGCCCAAAGAGGCGTCCGTGAACAGGCGCGAGGGCAACAACATCATCTGCACCGTGGAGGGCTACGGCATCGCCACCTACCGCTTCGGTCCCGACGGGATCGTGCTGGAAGCGGAGAACACCGGTGACGTCAGCGAAAATCTGTTCACGGTCTTTACCTCCAAGCTGCAGGCGGTCATCGCCTCGGACGGCAACTGCTATCCCGCCTCCTCCGAGCTGGAAAAGGGCGAATACAAGTGGATACTGGGCCACGCCGCTCTGAAGACCAAGGGAGACGCCAGGCACTGGTTCTGGACGCTGTTTTCCGGTCTGGAGCTGATCCAGCTGCCCGTGGGGCCCGGCCAAAAGGCCTCCGTGACACTGACCCCCTCGGCGTCGGAGCTCAGTGAGAGGCAGGCCGCGGCGGATTTTGCATATCCGGGCATCAAGGCCGACAGCGAAGACATAGCCCTGTATTCCCCCGTGAACTGGCAGGTGTTTCAGCGCAAGACCGTATCCGAAGGCGATATATTCTTTTCCGGCAAGATCAACGTGGAGTGGGACAAGGTGTCCTACAGGCTGACCGGCAAGGACTACAGAGGCAAGAAGGTGTCCGGCGGCTTCAGGACCCTGAAGGTCAACAAGGAGTCCGGCGTGTTTGACGAATCCGTCAAGACCCCCGCCGGCGGCTGGTACAAGATAGAGCTGCGGGTGGAAAAGGACAAAAAGATCGTGGCCGAAAAGACACTGGAAAAGGTGGGCGTAGGCGAAGTATTGGTGGGCGCAGGCCAGTCCAACTCCACCAACTCGGGCCAGATCCCCATTCAGCAGACCCTGGGCATGGGCTCCTCCACCGACGGCGTCAACTGGAAGTCCTGCGATGACCCCATGATCGGCGTTCACGACGGCTCCGGCGGCGGCAGCTATTATCCCGCCCTGGCGGACCTGCTCTACAAGGAGTTCAACGTGCCCATCGGCATAGCCTCCACCGGCCACGGCGGCACCACCATAGAACAGTGGGAAGTGGGCGGCGAGCTCTACGAGTGGTTTATGACCAGAGTGAAGCAGCTGGGCAAAAACGGCTTCCGGGCCGTGCTGTGGCATCAGGGCGAATCCAACTTTGAGAGCATCACAGAAGACTGCGTGCTGAATATGACAGCCATCATCAAGACCTCCTGCCGCGACGCCGGCTGGCGGTTCCCCTGGTTCGTGGCGAAGGTGAGCTATCACAACGCCGAGCATCCGTCCTGGCCCCGCATCAGAGCGGCCCACCAGAGGCTGTGGGACAGGGGAGTGGCCCTGGAGGGACCGGACACCGACGTGCTGGGCCCCGACTACAGAGATTATGACGGAGCGGGCATCCACTTCAGCCCCAAGGGACTGCAGGCTCACGCAGAGCTGTGGGCCGAAAAGCTGATCCCCTATATCCATGCCTGTATAGACTAAAGAACTCATAGCAAAAAGGCCTTTGTCCTCCCTGCGAAATCTGTGATTTCGCAGGGAGGAAAACTGTTTATGCCGTCAGGCGCTGCGCGATTCGATCTGCCGTCATCCCGGCCAAAACGGAGCAGCCCCGGCAGGCGGCGAGGAGGCATTCTGCCGAAGGGAAAAGGCGCCTTGCGCGGGCGCGGGAGCGCCCGCGCAAGGCTTTATAATAACAGCCCCGGCAGGCGCGCAGCGCCTGCCGGGGCACTCTGCTCCGAAAGGACCGCGAGCTACGGCCACGGACCAGCTCAACGGGACAGAAGAAAGCCTCTCCCATACCATTCGCTTGCCACGAGGACCGGGTCCTCCCCATTTGCCCCTCTGTCTGCGACAGAGCAATGAACGGGCAAACGGGTCCCGCCCGAGATCCCTTCCCGGAAATGGCCGAGCGCTAAAGCGCTTGATATATGGCCATTTCCGCCGGGATGACGCCCGATCGAAGCATTGACGCTCTCCCATA
>JAFZNQ010000127.1 GCA_017552965.1 Abditibacteriota bacterium
CGGGTTTATTTCACCGGGTAGCCCGGGCCGAAGGGGATGCCGTTGATGGTCAGCCTTATCCTGCCGGCAGTGTAGGGCAGCTCCACCGCGGCGGAGCGCTGGCAGAACACGTCCTCCTTGACGGGCACGCTGGTCCCGCCCAGCTGCACCCTGACCGAGCCGGCTCTCCAGTCTGCCAGGCCTGTGTTGATGACTTCCACTCTCAGCATGCGCTTTGCTCCCACGCGGTAGGGCGCGGCCGACTTGATCATGCCGTTGATGAATTTGAAGGGGTCCTTGCCGGCGGGGCCGCCGCAGAGGGTGTCCTCCGTCAGGTCGTCCGCGTATCTGATGCGGGAGGGCTCGACCTGCGACTTGTTTCTGAAGCCAAAGCTTTCCCTGTTCCGGTCGGCCTCCAGCATCTCGGGTATCAGGGCCTCAAATATGCCGTGGATGCCTCTCGGGGAGTCGTCTCTGTCCACGGTGTACACGTGCTCCAGAGCGGTCATCATGTCCTGGTTGATGAATCTGGGGGCGTATTCTCTCAGCAGGGCGGTGCAGGGCCTGTCGGAGCCGTCCGGGTTCAGTATGCCGTAGTCCGAGTTCTCGCCGATCCGGAAGCCGCCGGGGAAGTACCAGCAGAACATGCCGGAGGTGTAGCCCCGGAACATATAGTCCAGGCATCTCCTGTAGTATTCCTCCTGGTCCCGGGCAAAGCCCTCGGGCACGTCAAAGTTGGAGCCGGACCACATATGCCGTCCGAATTCCTTCCACACCACCGGGGCCTGAGGCTTCACGTAGCGGGCGTAGGCGTTGGCAAAGAGCACCTGGCACATGCTCCGGTCCGACTCGTATCTGAGGGCGTAGCCCTCGGGCTCCATCACGTCCACCGCGGGGGCCAGGCTCTGAAAGTCGTAGCAGAAGTCCCGTGGCGCCATGCCGCTCACCGGGTCGGCGCTGCCGGACATGCTCATGCGGAAGCTCACCAGGTGGTTGGGGTCCTGCTCCCGCCAGTAGTTGTAGGTGTCGGTGAACAGCCTGGCCACCTGGTCGTCTATGAACCGGCGGTAGGCGTTGACCAGCTTCAGATATTTGTCCGAATAGTCGTCCAGCATCTCGTCGGTGACGCCTCTCACCCTGCCGTTCTCGTCCCTGGTGACGGGCGTGCCCCACACCTTTTCGGCGGCCTCCACAGAGCCGTACTGCTCGGCTATCCACCGTTCCCATTCGCCGTCCCAGCCCTTGCGGCCCACGTAGTGCGCGTCTTCGTAGGAGCCTATGCGGGGTTCCCAGGCCGTGTCATAGGCGATGACGTTGTCTATCTCGCTGAGGTGCAGCCTGTCCATGACCTGCTTGACCAGCTTTCTGTCCGCCAGGAACAGGTCCCCCGTGGACCGGAGGGACAGGTCCACGTATATGTCCATGCCGTCGCACAGGTCTATGAGGTCCAGCATGTTGTTGGAATCCATCTGGCCGGCGTGGATGAACACGGACACCGCGTTCATGCCTATGTCCCTTATGCGCTGCAGGTCCATGAGTATCACCTCGGGGTCGTAGGCTGCCCGGGACACGTAGTGCTCAAAGTTGTGGCCGTTCAGCTCGGCCACGCCGGAGGAGGGCATATAGTTGACGCCGAAGAAGCTCTTGATTTCGCCGTCCTGCATGAAATAGCCGTCCGTGGAGGTGATATACTTCCTTTGGTCCGGGTCTTTGGGTTCCCAGAAGACCAGCCTGATCTGGGATATGCGGTCCAGCAGGTTGCCGTCCTTGTCGTAGAGGCGGGTGACGGCGCAGTCGGGCAGGTCGTCTCCGAGCCTGTATTCGGCGCTGTATTTGAACTGTCCGCCTTTGGGGGAGGCGGAATATTCCGCTATGGGGTCGCCCTCGCAGTAGAGGGTGGTGGTCACAGTAAAGTCCTCGGCGTTGCCTCCCAGGGTGACCAGATTGCCGCCGTAGCGGATGGATCTGGTGTCCGCCAGGGGATAGATATACTCGTCGGTGCCCCCTTCGTAAAGGAGGGCGGGACTCAGCATGGCCCGGGCGATATCCACGGCGGCGGCAATGCCGTTTTGGTCATAAAAGTCCTCCGACTGGGGCGACAGGCAGCCTACCAGGCTGACCTTGCCCTTGCCGTTCATGGCAAACACGTTCATCCAGGCGGCGTAGCCGCAATGGAGCTCCTTGGCGTCATACAGCTCCAGCAGGGGGACGAATCTGAAGTCCCTGCCCTTGTCTATGCCGGTGCCCTGACGCTTGGGGCTGCAGGAAAATACTTTGTCGGGCAGGGCGTATTCCCTGTCCTTGACAAAGATCTGGTTTTGGCAGGTCTCTATGCCCGCGGCGTTGGTGACGGGAAAGACCTGGTCCTCCGGGCACAGGGTGGCCACCGTCAGACCGGCCCCTTCCTTTTCCTGTATATCTGCTTTCAGCAGCTCCACGTCGGAGACGTAAAAGACGTGGTGTCCCGGCGGGATGGGCGCGCCGGTCTGGGCAAAGCCCATGGTGAGCATGGCTATCTCGCCTATCTCGGGGTGCTGTCTGTCGCTGGGCCTGCTGTCATGCCACCATGCAAAGTCGGACTCCGACAGCAGATACTGCTGCCAGTCCTCCGTGAGGGCGGCGGAGGCGTACCAGCGGGAGCCTCCCTTGTCGGTCATCTCCACGTAGAGATACTTGGTGTCCGCGCCGCCCTTTGCCATGAAGGCGATGGCGTTGGCGTCCGTCATTTTGGGGCTCACCTTGTAGTTGAAGTTTTCCCAGCTGTTCAGATTGGGCACGTCCCCCTTTATCTGTCCCCGGCTCCCCTCCAGGCCGTAGTCCCCCACGGTGTAGGTCACCTTGTCGTCCGGGTTGTTGGAGCCCCGCTTGAATTCCTTGACCGCGGAAGGGTCCGAGGCGTCCAGAATGGTCTCCCTCTGCCCCTCCGCCACGTCGGCGGCCGCCCTGCGCAGATATTCCTCTCTGGACAGCCAGCCGCCGTCATAGCCGTAAAGTATGTCGGTAAAGGCCGGGCCGCCTATGGTCAGGAGCCTGCCGCCATTCTCCAGATAGTTCGAGATGAGTCTCAGCCCCTCGGCCGAAATGCTGCCGGGAGCCACCGCTATCAGCAAAGGGTTTTTGGCGGGGTCCAGCAGCGCAGGGAGGTCAGCGGAGAGGTCCGCCCGGGTAAGGGAGATGCCATCTCCTTCCAGGGCGTCCGCCAGCGCCTGAGTGTAGCCCGGGGCTTCGCCGCAGGTGAGAAGGACCGCGCGGGAGGCAGCCCAAAGGGGCGCGCAGGC
>JAFZNQ010000128.1 GCA_017552965.1 Abditibacteriota bacterium
AACGGCCCGAGCGACAGCGAGTGGGCGGAATACTACCGGGAAAAGGGCTATATCCGGGAGCTGATACCCCTGGAGCCCTGGGAGCTTGCTGCCAGATTCAGAGGCGAGCTGAAGGGGGCGGCAGTGTGGGACCCCGGGCTCACCTCCACGGTCAACGCGGCCTGCGCCGCGGCGGGGGCGGAGGCCCTGGCCGTGTGCACCCCGGAGCTGGCGGACAGGCTGAATATACCCGTGAAGCTGGACCTGCGGGGGCGTTTTTCCACCGACCGCGAGGTGTATGAGTGGATGTGGAAAAAAGACGGCGGCAGCTTTTCCCGGCAGGCCCTGTGCTCCCTGGAGCCCATGGCGGCGGGAGCCTGGCTGCGGGACTACACCATCCAGCACCGGATCTTCACCTTCTGGGTGCGGAGCGGCAGCTGCGGCATCCCGGGGGGCCGTCCCGGGGACGAGGACGCCATGCAGACCATTATGGCCCGGTTCCCCTCCAACATACCGGTGCTGGGCTTCTGGCAGGCGGGAGACGCGGACGAGGGCCTCACGGAATACGGCGGCCTCATCTTTGCCGGCCGGACCGGCAAATATACGGTGGTCTCCGACTGGACCCCCAATCTGTCGGTGCACAGCGGCATCCGGGCCCGGGGCCCCTTCCGGCAGAGCCCTCCCCGCAGACTGAAATATGACCCGGCCAAAAAATACGTCATGGTCACCCAATACGAGTCCGGCGACTGCCCCTGGTACTGGCTGAGGCTGCAAAAGGCCAACTGGCTGCAAAAGGAGCGGGGCAGCTTTCCCATGAACTGGTGTCTGGGGCCCCGGACGGCGGAGCTGATGCCGGGGGTGCTGGAATGGTTTTACGCCAACAGCGCCGGCAGCGACTGCTTCTTCTGCGCCATGTCCGGGGCGGGCTACACCATGCCCCGTTATTTTGCGCCGGAGGACCCGGGGGCAAGGCGGGCCTTTCTCCGGGACACGGTCCGGGATATGAAGCGGCTGGACCTGTCGGTGATCAGCCTGCACACGGACCACTGGTACAGCGAGCCGGAGCCGGCGGAGGCCTACGGGGAATACGCGGAGCTGAAGGGGGTAAAGGCTGTGCTGGCGGACTTTGGCCGCAACGAGACCCTGCCGCCGGAGCGGTATGCCGAGCTCTGCGGAGGCGCTCCCGTCTTCCACACCCAGAACCGCTGGGACATGCATGAGACCCCGGAGACCCTGACCCGGGACATACTCGGGGCCAAGGGGCAGTTCATCAGCGTCATGGCTCTCAGCTGGACCCTGGACCCGGCCAAAATATACAAGGCCCTCTCGGCCCTGCCCCCGGAATACCTGATCGTGAGATGCGACGAGATGGCAGACCTGTTTTTGCAACGGCAAGGAGAACGATGAAATGGCGTCAATGACTACTCATGAGAGAATAAAAAGGATGTACGAGCACCGGGAAGCCGACCGGGTGCCCATTATAGACGACCCCTGGGCCTCCACCCTTGAGCGCTGGACCGCCCAGGGCATGGACCGGCCCTTTTACGAATATTTCGGCATAGACCGGATAGTGAGCGTGGGGGCGGACGTCACCCCCCGCTACGAGGCGAAGGTCATAGAGGAGACGGAGGACTACTCCATATTCACCTCCCCCTGGGGCGTCACCATGAAGAACTGGAAGCACATAGGGGGAGTGCCGGAGTTCCTGGACTTCACCATCAGGGACGAGGCCTCCTGGGAGGCGGCAAAGCAGAGGATGGTCATGGGCCCGGACAGGATAGACTGGGGCTTTCTGGAGCAAAACTACCCCAAATGGCGGGCTGACGGCGAATGGCTGTCCGCCAACCTGTGGTTCGGCTTTGACGTCACCCACTCCTGGATGTGCGGCACCGAGAGGGTGCTCATGGAGATAGCCTACGGCAGCGAGTGGATACAGGACGTGTTCAGCTACTGCCTGGACTGCTCCCTGGCCCTGTTTGACCTGATGCTGGAGCGGGGCTACGCCTTCGACGAGATCATGTGGTATGACGACATGGGCTACAAGCAAAACACCTTTTTCTCCCTGGCCACCTACCGCAATATACTGAAGCCGGTGCACCGGCGGGCCTGCGACTGGGCCCGGGAGAGGGGCATGAAGGTGCATCTGCACTCCTGCGGGGACGTGCACACCTTTATCCCGGACCTGATGGAGATAGGGGTGGAGATGCTGAACCCGGTGGAGGTGAAGGCAGGCATGGACCCGGTGGCGCTGAAGAAGACCTACGGGGACCGGCTGGGCTTTCACGGCGGGATCAACGCCCTGCTCTACAACACCCCGGACAAGCTGTGGGAGGAAATGGAGCGGATAATACCCGTGATGAAGGAAAGCGGCGGCTACATCCTGTCCAGCGACCATTCCGTGCCGGACTGCGTCACCCTGGAAGACTTCAGGACATTCACCGACCTGGCCAAAAGGCTGGGCACATACTGAGAGGAGAACATCTATGCGTCAAAGCTACGTTGGCATATGCGGCAGAGAAGCCGTATATGAGCTGCCCGGCCATCTGAAGGATCAGACCGTCGCCGGGGCCCCCGCCTGCCTGAAGGCGGACAAGGAGGGGACCTGCCTCCGTATCACCGGCGTCAGCCCCGGCAGGGGGCAGATAGTCCTGTCCGGAGGCGTCCGGCTGAACGCCGCTGTGTTCAGGGAAAAGGAGGTCTTTCTGGTGCCCGTCATCAGCTGCAACTACCACGACGGCTGGAACCCGGGCATCCAGAACGAGGTGGGGCACCCCCGGGCCTGCGGCCCGGACATGGGGGGCAACGCCTTCAACTACGCCCGGCGCCTGGCGGACATCATACACGGGGCGGGGCTGCCCGTCACCTGGCTCACGGACGGCTATTCCTGGCGCTGCAACCCGGAGGAATTCGGGGAATACGCGGCCGGCGGCGACGAGATCGGCTTTATGCCTCCCAGCTACAGCCACTACAACACCCGCAACTACAACCTGTTTCTGAGCGAGCTTGAGACCTTCAAGACGCTGGAGGGGCAGCTCGCGCACCTGCGGAACCTCTCGGGCAAAAACATACGCACCGCCGGCATAGACCAGTTCATAGGGGCCATAGGCACCAACATCCTGAAGGCGGTGACCCGGCTGGGCATCACGGCCCTGTGGGGCATAGGCCTGGACCACAAGGAATGCGACACCAGCATGTATCACTACGGCTGCCCCTGGAATCCCTACAGGCCCTCCGTCGCCAACTTCCGCATACCCGGACGCGACAACGCCGGCCCCTGGATCTTTGACTGGACCTACCGGGACCTGGTGAACACGGTGCATACCCCGGGAGTCAACTCCGGCGCCGTGTATTTCAGCACCGACGTGGACGACATCTACAACTGCCGCATAGCCTATCATCAGCCGGACTATTACCACAGGATAGCGTCAAACCTGCTGGCCAATCTGGAGGACAACGATTTCGCCGTCATGGTGGTGCATCAGGAAGACCACGACTCCGGCGACGACGAGCGCAACGCCTGGCTGGGCCGCTTTTTCGAGACCCGGCCTCCCCTGACCCCCGCTACCCTGGGGGAGACGGCGGACTGGCTGGACCTGAAATACCCGGACCGGGCGGAGCCCGTCCAGAGCCTGTATCTGGAGGACCCGGTCACCTGCCACGACAAGGTGTTTTTCTACTCGGGCAGCACCCCCAAGCCCGCAGACTGGCCCGAGACCGGCTCCTACCGGCCCATGTGCGCCTATTATGACGCGGACACCCAGGTGATATTTGAGCAGGGCGAGCACGCCCCCTTCCGCTATTTTGACTATTCCCGGCAGCCGGTGGTCCCCGAGGACGGCTGGGTGGAGCCGGAGAGCCTGCCGGAGATACGGGTGGACCGGGCCGAATACGACGGCCGCGCCCTGACCCTGGACATAGAGGCGTCGGAGGACTGCCCGAAATACCCCTTCGCTCTGTGGACCGGCCTGCCGGCACCCCGGGGCGCGGCAGGGCTGAGAGGCGGCTTTTTTATCTTTGTCTCTCTGAAAAAGGGCCCAAACCGCATACGGCGGGAGGCGGATTAGCATGCTGCTCTATCTGGTGCGCCACGGCGAGACCGGCTGCAACCTGAGCAAGATCATACAGGGGCAGTCGGTGGTCTCCCACCTGAACGGCACAGGCATCCGGCAGGCGGAGCTGGTGAGGGACCGCATCAAGGGCTACCGCATAGACCGGGTCTATTCCTCCCCCCTGCTGAGGGCAACTGAGACGGCGGAGATCATATGCGGCGCCCTGGGCCTGCCCTTTACCCGGGAGCCCCTTCTCAGCGAGAGGAACTTTGGGGTGCTGGAGGGCAAGACCCGGGAGGAGATAGAGCGGCTGTTCCCCTCGGACCGCACCCCCTGGCGCCAGACCTATATCACCGCCCCTCCCGGCGGGGAAAGCCTCAGGGACGTGGCCAACAGGGCCCGGCTCTTCGTCGAGCAGCTGAAAAAGACCCACGCCCCCTCGGACAGAGTGCTGGCAGTCACCCACGGAGGCGCCCTGAGAGGCATAGCCCTGTGCCTGCTGGACCTGGAGCCCGAGCACTGGCGGCTGCTCAGCTTTGACAACTGCTCCATCACCGTGTTTGAGCTGAAGGACAGGAACTATCTGAAGCGCCTGAACGACACTGCCCACCTGGAAGCCGAGGGCCTGACCCCCGCCGAGGACGCGGACAACACCCCGGCCTCCCTCTCCGCAGTGAAGGAGCGGTAAGCCGCCGCCGGGCCCGTTCAACACTGACTTCATCCCGGCGCCTCCAACCGGGCAGTACGCCCTCCCGCGTCATCCCGGCGCCTCCGCGTCCCGTTCAACATCAACGTCATCTCGGCCCAAATCGCAACATATGTAATGCGTCAGCATTACGCGATTTGGGGTAAGAGATCCACGGAGGGGCCCATTTGCCTCTTCCTTGCTCCGGCAGAGCCGGAGAAGGCAAATGGGAGGGACCGTATCGCGGGGCAAGGATAAGCCCTGATCGGAGGCATGGTTTTCCCCCTGCAAAGCCGTTGGCTTTGCAGGGGGAAAACTCTTTTGTCATCCCGGCGGAAATGGCAACAGATCAAACGCGTCAGCGTTTGGCCATTTCCGGGAAGGGACCTTGGGGTCCCCACGAATAAAAGTATTCGTGGGGTGTAGTTCCGGAGGGGCCCGCCAGCCGCATTCCTTGCTCCGGCTCTGCCGGAGGCGGCTGGTGGGAGGGGCCGTCTAAGCGGGGTACGGATAATCCCGGTCATCGGTCCCCCGGAGGACCCTGATCCTGAGCCCCCGGCGGTGGACTTTATTCCTTGCCCGAAGTCTGTCCTTTCATTACAGGGGATCTCTTACCGCCTCCACAGGAGGCGCCGAGATGACGTCTGAATTGACCGCCGGGATGACGAGACAACACCCTCAGCCGGCGCCTCCCCGAAAAAAACCGCTTTTTTTTGGAAAAATCCGCGAAATGGTGTATAATAGATATATCAGCATCCGAAAAATCGTAAGGAGGATCATATGAAAAAAGGTTTTACGCTCATCGAACTCCTGGTAGTGATAGCCATCATCGCCATTCTGGCGGCTATTCTCTTCCCCGTGTTCAACAGCGCCATGGAAAAGGCGCGCCAGACCCAGTGTATGAGCAACGCCAAGCAGCTGGGCACGGCTTTTATCATGTATCTCAGCGACTGGGACCAGACCTTCCCCAAGGGCATCGTCAAGGATGACGGCAGCATGTGCATCATAGGCGACAACGAATGGTGCGTGTACGAAGGCCACGACGTAGTGCACAACGACCTGCAGGCCAACAGGATGAAAAACTTCTCCTGGAGGGCCCAGATAGGCAACTACGTGAAGAACGACAGCATGTTCTATTGCCCTTCGGACACCACGGATGCCGGCGACAGCTGGCAGGTGAACTTCAGGATCGCCTCCTACCGCTACAACTTCCTGATGTGCTGCGGCTCCACCGGCAACTTCGGCAATCCCGCTTCCAAGTCCATCAAGATGAAGAACATTGCCAAGCCGGCAGATTATCCTCTGCTGTATGAGACCGCCAGCTTCCATTCGCAGAACAAGATAGTGGACAGCTTTTCCGAAAACACCATGATGATATTCTGCGACGGCCACGCCTCTCTCAGCCGCCTGGGTGATTACTACAACAGCGGCGACGGCGGCGTCCACGTGGACGGCCACTGGCCCAAATAAAGCATTGCGTTTGCTCCTCCCCGCTCCGGCGGGGAGTTTTTTTGCTTTCCGCTTCCCGCCCCGGTCTTTTTTCCCTTTGTTTCTGCTATAATGGAGTTGGAAACCACCAAGGAGGAAGCCCTATGAACGACACCCTGGCCGACGCTGCCATCAGCATTGACAACATCGATCGGTTTGCCTTTACCAACGTGTCCATAGTCCGCCGGCCCGTCAAGGGCATAGTCCTGTCCTTTCACGGTCTGGGCTTCGGTTCGGAGATCACCGAGCAGAACGACCGCACCCGCCGGCTGGCAGACATGGGCGTAGTGTACATATTTCCCTACTACGGCCCCTGGAGCTGGATGAACCGCTCCGCCGTCAGATACGCGGACGCCCTGGTGGAGGCCGTGTTCCGGGGCTTCGGCCTGCCGGAGGACACCCCCATAGTCGCTTCCGGAGGCAGCATGGGCGGCCTGGCGGCGCTGGTGTATCCCGTGTATGCCCGCCGGACCCCGGTGGCTGCGGCGGCGGACAGCCCGGTCACTGACCTGGTGTTTCATTTCGGCGAAAGGGACGACCTGCCCCGCAGCATCCTCTCCGCCTTTGGGGACTACAGCTGCTCATTGGAGGAAGCCCTGTGCTCCGCCTCGCCCCTGCATCTGGTGGAGGAGATGCCCCGCATCAGATACTATATTGTCCACGGAGACAGGGACGACGACGTGATCAAACAGTACCATCCGGACAAGCTGGTGCCTGTGATGAAAAGCCTGGGGCTGGACGTCACCTACGTAGAGGTGCCCGGCATGGAGCACTGCCGTATGGGCAAAGCCGCCGAGGGCTTTGACCGGTTTATCGAAGAAAGCCTCGGCTTCTGACACAAGGGAGGCGGCCCCGGGCCGCAGCATGACATGGATCGATCACTCTACAACTACATCTTCAACAAAGAGCATCACGCCTTCCGGCGCCCCTTCGGCCGGGAGCTGGCGGAGGACTACGCCGCCCGGGGCCTGAGCCCCGAGGAGAGGATGGCGGACCGGCTGAAGCTGGTGGCCGCCATGGAGGAGCCCCGCATACTCAAGGGGGAGCAGATAGTCTTTCTGCGCACCGTCACCGACGTGCCCCACATCTTCACTCCGCAGGAGTGGGAGGAGCTGCAGAGCCGCTGGCACATCCATGAGCTGGGCTACATGAGCAACGTGTGCCCCGACTACGCCCGGATGATCGGGACGGGCCTGGAGGAGGCCCGCAGGACCGCGGACGGGCTGCAGCGGGGGATCATCGACGCCATACTGGACCTGGCAGACAGATACAGAGCCGAGGCGGAGAGGACCGGCAGGGAGGACGTGGCCCGCATCCTGGCCCGGGTGCCCCGCTATGGCGCCGCCGGCTTCAGGGAGGCCCTGCAGGCCTTTCGCATCTACCACTATTTCCTGTGGCTGGAGGGGGACTATCACAACACCATCGGCCGCTTTGACCAATTTATGTATCCCTATCTCCGGAAGGACCTGGACGAGGGCGTCCTCACGGACGCCGAGGCCCAGGAGCTGCTGGACGACTTTTTCCTGTCCTTCAACAAGGACTCGGACCTCTACACGGGGGTCCAGCAGGGAGACAACGGCCAGAGCATGATGCTGGGCGGCCGGGACTCCGAAGGCCGGGACACCTTCAACAGGCTGTCGGAAATGTGCCTGGTGTCCAGCCGGCGCCTGGGCATGATAGACCCGAAGCTGAACATCCGGGTGAACAAGGACACCCCCTTCGAGGTCTACCGGCTGGGCACTCAGCTCACCAAGGCAGGCCTGGGCTTCCCCCAGTATTCCAACGACGACAGGGTGATCCCCGCCCTCATAGGGCTGGGCTACGACCCGGAGGACGCCCGGGACTACACGGTGGCGGCCTGCTGGGAGTTCATCATCCCCGGCAAGGGCAGGGACATCACCAACATCAGCGCCCTCAATCTGCCTCTGATGGCCGAGAGAGCCATACGGAAGGACCTGGCCTCCTGCCGGGACTTTGAGGCCTTTTTCGCCTGCGTGGAGCGGGAGATACGGGAGGAGTGCGACAGGATCGTCGCCGAGACCGACAACGTGTGGTTTATCCCGTCCCCCTGGCTGGACATGCTCATGGACGAGATCAAGTACCGCAACTACGGCATACACGGCACCGGCATAGCCTCCTGCGCCGACTCTCTCACCGCCATCAAAAAATACGTGTTTGACGAGAAGACCCTGTCCCCGGAGCGCATACTGCGGGCCCTGGAGACGGACTACGCCGACGACCCCGAGCTGCTGCACCTGCTGAGATACGAGACCCCGAAGATGGGCCGGGACGAGGAGGAGCCGGACCTGATGGCCCGGAGAGTGCTGGACGCCTTTGGCAGCGCCCTCAGGGGCAGAAAGAACAAGCAGGGCGGCATCTGGAAGGGCGGCACCGCCACAGCCATGTACTACCTGTGGCACGCCGCCGAGGTGGGAGCCACCCCCGACGGGCGCCGGAAAAACGAGCCCTTCGGCACCAATTTTTCACCCAATCTCTTCACGGAGACCCGGGGCCCTCTGTCGGTGATACGCTCCTTTACCAGGCAAAACTTTGACAGCGCGCCCAACGGAGGCCCCCTCACCCTGGAATTCGCCGGCGGCATCTTTTCCAGGGAAGACTCCATAGACAAGGTGGCGGCTCTGGTGCAGTATTTCATCCAAAGGGGCGGCCACCAGCTGCAGCTCAACTCGGTGAACCCCGAAGCCATGCGGGACGCCCAGCTGCACCCGGAGAACCACCGGTCCCTGGTGGTGCGCATATGGGGCTGGAGCGCCTACTTCGTGGAGCTGGACAAGGAGTATCAGGACCACGTGATAGCCAGACAGGAATACACCGTCTGACCCCGCCCCGGCAAGGCGGCTCAAGGCACACGGGCCTGCGCCGGCAAGCGGCGCAGGCTTTTTTTGCCCGCCCTCAAGCGGCAAATACCATCAAGGCCGGGACAGGTCCGGCTGCGGAGCAGACATGAGCGTAACAGGTATCATATTTGACATCAAGGAGTTCGCCCTCCACGACGGCGAAGGCGTCAGGACCACTGTGTTTCTGAAGGGGTGCCCCCTCAGGTGCCTCTGGTGCCACAACCCCGAGGGACAGAGCCCTCTGCCCGAGCTGTTTCAAAAGCGGGGCTGCCGGGAGTGCGGCCTGTGCCGCAGAGGCTGCAGCCACCCGGACTGCCGGCCCTTCGGCAGGTGCCTGCACGTGTGCCCCGACAACCTGATCACGGTGGCGGGACGGGAGACCGACCCGGTCAGCCTGGCCCGGGAGCTGCGGAGACGCTCGGACGCCTTTGGCGGCATCACCCTCTCCGGAGGCGAGCCCCTGCTGCAGCCGGAATTTTCCCTGGCCCTGCTCCGGGAATTCGGCGGAGCGGAGGGCGACACCTGCCTGGAGACCTGCGGATACGCCCCGCCGGACGTGTTCCGCCGGGTGACGGAGGCCTGCCGCTGCGTGTATATGGACCTGAAGCTGGCAGACCCGGCAGAGCATAAAAAATACACCGGCCGGGACAACGCCCTCATACTGGCCAACCTGGAGACGCTCAGAGAGCGCCGGGACGGCTGGCTGCTGCGGGTGCCCCTCATCCCGGGCATCACAGACACGGAGGCCAACCTGACAGCCCTGGCCCGGCTGGCAGGCGGCGCCCCGGTGGAGCTGCTGGAATACAACCTTCTCGCCGGCGCCAAATACGGCGGCCTGGGCCGCCGCTACGGCGTCGCCGGCGGCCGGTGCCTCTCCGCCGGGGAAGCGGGCCGCTATTTTGACAACCCCCGGGTCCGGCGGTGAGCCTGCGTCGTTCTGATGCAGATGCGCTTCGGCAGGCGCGCAGCGCCTGCCGAAGCGCAATATTTTATTAAGCCATTCGCGGGCGCGGAAGCGCCCGCGAATGGCGCCTCTCTCCGGGCGGGCCGTTTTCCCGCCCCCCCGCCGGCCGTTCCGGCGGCCTCGCTTTTCTTATGGCCCGAAATATGATATAATAATATGATGAATACAATGACAGAAACTAATAAGGAATAGCGCATCTATGACCCTGCCCTTTGCACCGGACAGCCTGGCCATCATCCCCCTCGGAGGGGTGATGGAGATAGGCAAAAATATGACCTGCTACGCCTATGGTGATGACATCATCATAGTGGACTGCGGACTGAAGTTCCCCGACGACGACATGCCCGGGGTGGATATAGTCATTCCGGACATCAGCTTTTTGGAGGAGCACTCGGACAATATCAGGGGCATCTACCTGACCCACGGCCACGAGGACCACATCGGGGCGCTGCCCTACGTGCTGCGCAGGATCAACGTGCCCGTCTACGGCACCCGGCTCACTCTGGGCTTCGTGTCCAACAAGCTGGAGGAGCACCGGCTGCTGGACAAGGCCTCTCTCTTCGAGGTGGCGGCGGGAGACGCGCTCACGGCCGGCAGCTTTGAGATAGAATATTTCCAGGTGGCCCACTCCATACCGGACACCTGCGGCCTGGTGATCCGCACCCCTCTGGGGTCGGTGGTGCAGACGGCGGACTTCAAGTTCGACTCCCACGCGGTCAACGGCTACACGGTGGACCTGACCCGGCTGGCGGAGATAGGCAAGGAAAAGATCATCGCCTTTCTGTGCGACACCACCAACGTGGAAAAGCCCGGGCACACGGGCAGCGAGCAGGAGGTGGGCGAGTCTCTGGACAGGATCATCTCCGAGGCGCCGAACCGGGTGATACTGGCGGCCTTTGCCTCCAACATACACCGGGTGCAGCAGGTGGTGGACATTGCCGAAAAATACGGCCGCCGGGTGGCCATAGTGGGCCGTTCCATGATAGAAAACTGCCGCATCGCCCAGATCCTGGGCTATCTCCGGATCCCCGAGGAGGTACAGCTCGGCCTGTCCGATCTGGACTCGGCGGACCCTGCCGGGGTGGTGATCATCACCACCGGCAGCCAGGGGGAGCCTCTGTCGGCCCTGAGCCAGATGGCGGCGGAGGAGCACAGATACGTGGACATCATCCCCGGCGACACGGTCATCATATCGGCCACGCCCATTCCCGGCAACGAGGACGCCATCATCAACACCATCAACAGGCTCTTTTCCCTGGGGGCAAACGTCATCTATTCGCCCCTGCACACCGTCCACGTTTCCGGCCATGCCAATCAGGAAGACATACGCATGATGCTCAGCTTCCTGAAGCCTGAAAATCTCATCCCGGTCCACGGGGAGCCCCGGCACTACTATCATTTCTGCCGGCTGGCGGAGAGCATGGGCTACAGCGGGGACCACATCTTCGGGCTCAACGCGGGCGACGTGCTGGAGATCACCCCGGAGGGAGTCCGGACCGGCAAGCATGTGCCTTCGGGCAGCGTGCTGGTGGACGGCCTGGGCGTAGGCGACGTGGAAGACCTGGTCCTGCGGGACCGCTTCCATCTCTCCACCGACGGGGTCATCATAGCGGTCATCACCGTGGACAGCAAGAACAAGCGGCTCCTGGCCCCTCCCGAGATATTTTCCAAGGGGTTTGCGGGGGACGACATAGCCGACACCCTGCTGGAGCCTCTGCCGGAGCAGATAGACGAAAGGCTCCAGGTGGTGTTCACGGACAACGGCTCCAACCCGGAGGCCATCAAGTCCGCGGTGAAGCGGGTGATATCCCGCCACGTTTACGACGCCACCCACCGGCGCCCGCTGGTCATCACCGTAGTCACGGAGTTTTAGGAGAGTGATATGAAAGTAGGCATAGTAGGAGCGTCCCAGAGCGGCAAGACCACCCTGTTCAGGGCCCTGACCCGCTGCAAGATCGCCGTTCAGCCCATAGGCAGCGCCAAGCCCAACGTGGGTGTGGTCAGCGTGCCCGACAGCCGGGTGGACTATTTCGCAGAGCAATACCGGCCCAAAAAGATCACTTACGCTCCCATCGAGTTCACCGACGTGGCTCCGCGGCCCGCGGGGCAGAAGGAGTTTGACGCCTCCTTTTTCAACGACGTGCGCAAGTCCGACGCCATAGTGGCCGTCATCAGGGGCTTTGACAACGAATACGGCGAGGCCCCGTCTCCCGTCAGCGAGATAGCGGCCATCACCGACGAGCTGCTGCTGGCGGACCTCACCCTCATAGAGACCCGCATGGAGCGCATCGAAAAGTCCCTCCACGGGGCCAAGAAGGGCGCGGCCGGCTCTCCCCAGCAGGAGCTGGAGTTCATGAAAAAGCTCCAAAAGTGCCTGGAAGAGGGTTCCCGTCTGAAGGACCTGGAATACACCGAGGAAGAGAAAAAGGCCATGTCGGGCTACGACTTTCTCACCCTGCGGGAGGTCATAGCGGTGCTGAACGTGAGCGAGGAAGAGCTCTCGGAGCCCGGCTCCGTCACCGGCGGCTTCAACTCCTGGTGCGAGGAGAACGGCGTCCCCCACCTGGCGCTGTGCGCCTCGGCGGAGATGGAGATCAGTCAGCTGTCGGACGAGGAGGAAAAGGAGTTCCTGGCGGACATGGGCATTGCCGAGCCTGCCCGGGACGCCCTCATCAAGAAGACCTACGACGCCCTGGGGCTCATCTCCTTCATCACGGCCGGCGAGCCGGAGGTGCGGGCCTGGACGGTGAAAAAGGGAGCCACGGCGCTGGAAGCGGCGGCGGCCATCCACACGGACATAGCCAAGGGCTTCATCAGGGCCGAGATAGCCAACTTTGAGGAGATACTGCCTGCGGGCTCCTGGGAAAACGCCAAGGCCCAGGGCATAGTCAAGCTGTACGGAAAAGAACATATCATAAAGGACGGAGACGTCCTTTACATACGCTGCAAAGCGTAGGCGGAATACAGGAGGATAAAATGACACGCCAAAACAAAGAAATCGCCCAGCGGATAATGTCGCTGAGAGAAGACAACGGCCTGACCGTAGAAGAAATGGCAGCCAAGCTGAACATGCAGCCGGCGGATTACACCATCATGGAATCCGGCGAGATCGATCTGCCCATCAGCCTGCTGGAGACCATCAGCCAGATCTTCGGCATTCAGTTCAGTATCCTCATTACCGGCGACGAGCCCAAGCTGAGGGTCTACAGCGTCACCCGCAAGGGCGAAGGCACCCACATCAACAGAAAGCAGGAATACAGCTACGAGGCCCTGGCCTCCAACTTTCAGGGCAAGAACATGATCCCCTTTGAGGTCACCGTTCCCTGCACGGGCGACGTGCCCGTGGCCACCAACGGACACGAGGGGCAGGAGTTCGACTACGTCCTGGAGGGCAGCATCCATATCATCATCGACGACACCGTGATCACCCTGAATCAGGGGGACAGCATCTATTTTGACTCGACGCACAAACACGGGATGACCGCCGTGGGCTCCACGGCGCTGCTGCTGGTAATGGTGGACGCATGATGAACGGACTATTGGACAGATTTCTGGAGAGGACCGAGTTCTCTTCCTACGCGGATATGAAGCAAAACTACAGGCTGAAATATCCCGCGAACTACAACTTTGCCTATGACGTGCTGGAGGAGTGGGCCCGCACCGCGCCGGACAAGCCGGCCCTGCTGTGGACCAACCCCGAAGGCGAAGAAAAGCGGTTTTCCTTCGGCGAGATCAACGCCTGGGCCAACCGCGTGGCCCACGTCCTGGAGGACAGCGGAGTGGGCAAGGGGGACGTGATCACCCTCATCATGAAGCGCCGCTGGGAGTTCTGGCCTACCATCATGGCCTGCCACAAGATAGGCGCGGTGGTGATACCCGTCAACCATCTCATGAAGAAAAAGGACTTCGTTTACCGTTTTCACGCGGTGGACGTGAAGGCCGTGGTCTGCGTGAACGAAAATATGGTGGTCCGGGAGATAGAGCAGGCCTTTGAGGAATGCCCGGGCATACACACCCGCATTCTGGTAGGCGGCTCCCGGGAGGGCTGGAAGAGCTGGGACGAGCTCACAGCCGCGGCTCCCTCCGGGTGGGACAGGCCCTGCCCCGCCGGCGGCAGGGACCTGATGCTCATGTATTTCACCTCGGGCACCACGGGGTTCCCCAAGATAGTGGCCCACGACTTTCTGTATTCCCTGGGCCACATAGTCACCGCCCGTTACTGGCAGCGCTGCCGGGACGGCGGCCTGCACCTCACCGTGTCCGACACGGGCTGGGGCAAGAGCGTCTGGGGCAAGCTCTACGGCCAGTGGATCTGCGGGGCCTGCGTGTTCGTGTATGACTACGACCGCTTCAACGCCCACGAGCTGCTGTCCCTGGTGGAAAAATACCGCATCACCTCTTTCTGCGCGCCTCCCACCATCTACAGGTTCTTCGTCAAGGAGGACCTGTCCAGGTACGATTTTTCGCACCTGGAGCACGCGACCACCGCCGGAGAGGCCCTGCATCCCGAGGTGTTCAACGTGTTCGAAAAGGCCACCGGCAAAAAGATCTACGAGGCCTACGGCCAGACAGAGACCGTGGCCGTGCTGGGCACCTTTGAGGGCGTGGAGCCCAGGCCGGGCTCCATGGGAGTGGCGTCGCCCCAGTTCGACGTGGACACCATCGACGCCGACTTCAACCCCACCGAGGACGGAGAGGACGGCGACCTGGTCATCAGGCTGCCGGAGGGCGAGCTGCCCCCCGGGCTGCTGAACTGCTACTACAACGACACGGAGATGATCAAGGAAAAGATCAGACACGGCTTCTTCTTCACAGGCGACATGGCCTGGAGAGACGAAGACGGCTACTTTTGGTTTGTGGGCCGCAGCGACGACATCATCAAGACTTCGGGCTACAGAGTGGGCCCCTTTGAGATAGAGAGCGTGCTCATGGAGCACCCCTCTGTGCTGGAGTGCGCCATCACCGGCGCCCCGGACCCCATCAGGGGGCAGGTGGTCAAGGCCACCGTGGTGCTGGCGAAGGGCTACACCCCTTCGGACGACCTGGCCAACGAGCTGAAGGACTACGTGAAGAAGAACACGGCTCCCTACAAGTATCCCAGGATCATAGAATTCATAGACGAGATGCCCAAGACCATCTCGGGCAAGATACGCCGCGTGGAACTGCGCGAAAAGGACAAGACCAATGAAACCTCACATTAAGGAAATAGCCTCCCGCATCCGCTTTCTGAGAGAGGACGCGGGCATATCCAGAGAGAGCCTGGCCGCCAGCCTCGGCATCCCCATCGACAAATACGTCGCCTACGAGGCGGGGGAGATAGAGTTTCCGGTCAGCATCATGGATGACATCGCCACCTATTTCAACATAGAGCTCTCCACCATCATCACCGGCGAAGAGCCCAAGCTGAAGATCTACTGCGTGACCCGCAGCGGAAAGGGCGTCACTGCCAAAAGGTTTTCCGACTACAACTACGAAGCCCTGGCCTACAAGATGGCCAACAAGAACATGGAGCCGTTTCTGGTGACCATCCCCTACGAGGAGGATGCGGAGATAGTGTTTCACTCTCACCCCGGCAAGGAGTTTGAGTTCATCCTGGAAGGCTCCCTGGAGTTCACCGTCAACGGCAAGACCATCACCCTCAGGGAGGGCGACTCCATATTTCTGGATTCCTCCTATCCCCACGGGATCCGCGCCGTCGGAGGCAAGCCTTGCAGAGTGCTGGCAGTGATCAACTGATCAGCGTGGTCATCCCCGTCTTTATCAGGACGGAAAAGCAGCTGGGATGGCTCCGGGAAGCGGTGGCCTCCGCGCTGGCGCAGACCCACACAAATATACAGCTTATACTCGCCGACGATATGTCGCCGGTGAGTATAAGAAGTATTTTGGACACCCTTCCCAAAAGCACCGTGTATTTCCGCAACGGCCAAAACCTCAGGCAGGCCGGCTGCCGCCAAAAGGCGGTGGAGGCTGCCCGGGGGGACGTGATAGCCTTTCTGGACCAGGACGACCTGTGGGAGCCGGATTATCTCCGGGAGCAGCTGCGCGTCCTGGAGGAGCGGCAGGCGGACATGGTGTTCTGCGACCCGGAGTTTCTCGTCATGGACGGGGCGGACAGCCCCGTGCTCAGGCAGGACAGGTCCCGCATACCCGAGAGGAGCAGCTTTTTGTCCCTGTTTCTGCAGGGCAACTACGCGGTGTCCTTCAGCGGGACAGTGATCAAAAAGCAGGCCATAGCGGGCGCCGGAGGCATGGACGGGCGCTACACCTCCATGGACGACTTTGACCTGTATCTGAAGATCAGCGAGCAAGGCTCCGTCATACATAACCCCCGGGTCCTTTACCGCTACAGGATACACGCCGCCGCAGCCAACAGGCGCGTCAGGCTCTTCGGCGACTCGCTGCTGCTGATGCGGCTGTATCTCAGGCACTTTGCCGAAGCCGGTACCGGCGAAAAAAAAGCTATGCTGCCCAGACTGGTGAAAAAGACACTGGCGCTGGCATATTATAAGCTGTTCAACAAATAAACACACAAGGAACGACGTTATGAAAAAACTGATCCTCACACTCCTGGCCATGGCGTGCCTGTCCGCAGGCGCCCTGGCGACCAGCGTCGCGGACTTCGGCGCCGACCCCACGGGCAAGACCGATTCCTCCGAAGCCTTCAACAAGGCCATAGAGGCCGCCAACGCTTCGGACTCCGTCACCCGGGTGGTGAACGTCCCCGGCGGCATTTATCTCATTGACAATCCTGTGGAGCTGGCAAACGGCATATACCTGAAAGGCGAAGGCAAAAAGGCCGTGTCCATCACCATAACGAGGCACGACTTCGTGCCCTTCAGCATGTGGCACGGCTGCCGCATAGAGGGCATGTGCTTCAACTACCCCAACAATCAGGAGACCATACACCCCAAAAAGGCGGAGCCCACCATCATGCTCCGGGGCTGCAACCCCGAGGTGGTGGACGTGTCCTTCGGCGGCTCCTGGACCTGCATCTCCACTCCCGAGGGCGTGGAGACCAACGCCGGCGGCGGCCTCTTCAGGGACATCAACGGCTGGAGCCATTACAGAGGCATAGTCATCTCCGGCGCCATGGACATCAACAAATTCGAGAACATCCACTGGTTCGTGGGGGGCACCACCGTGTCCGACCAGGCATTTTACGCCAAAAACCGGGTCTGCTTTGACTTCGGCAGACAGGACGGCGTCATGATGAACCAGTGCTTCACCATCCTGTCCAAGACCTTCTATCAGCAGCGGCCCACCATCAAGGTGGACGGCAAAAACGAGACTGCCCACTCCCTGCCCCACTTCATCTCCAACTGCTGGGTGGAGCACGTGCAGAACGGCTTTATCTTCGAGGGCAACGGCGGCTTTGCCATCGACTCCTGCCAGATACTCACCTACCCCGGCGGCGTGGGGATAAACGTGTCGAACGACATGATATTCTACAACGCTTCCGTGACTTCCACCCAGGTCCGCTGCACCGGCGGCGGCAATCTCATCGGGCTCATCTACGACCCCAAGAAAAGCCACCCCAGGACCAAGCTGTCCGTGTCGGACTTTCAGGTGATCGACGGCTATCCCGCCGTGAAGATAGGCAAGAACGCCCGCAACTTCACCATGCTGGGCTCCCACCTGATGGCCTCCGGCGGCATCTGGATCGAAAAGGGCGCCGACAAGCTGATGATCTGCAATAATATCATCGACTACTGGCCCGGCGGCTACAGCATCAAGAATCCCAACAAGCCCGGGGACTCCATCATCATCAAGGACAACATAGAGCACAAGATCAAGGAGTTCTGACCCCCGGCCGGGGAAAGGGGCCTGTCCCGTGCAAATACAGCGTCACTTCGTCGGTGAGGGCGTTCTGCCCTCACCGGCAGGAAGCCCCCTGCGATCTGCGGTTTTTCGGGGACCCCGAAGTTTTGGCCGGGATGACCACAGGAACACCACACCCCTCGACCGCCCTCACGGGCGGAGAAAGGACACACTCTATGAACGACAAGGACATACTGCTGGCGGACGGCGGCGGCGAATGGTTTTTGTACAAGACCCCCGGCGGCGCCTATTACGTGCGCTACACCAAGGAGTTTTTTATGCGAAGGAGCGGCCTGGTGCCCTCGTTTGAGGTCGATCGTCTGCCTCTCATCGAAGAGGTCTCCGAGGAGGAGGCCCGGGAGATCTGGCAGGACATCAGGGACTATTACGGCACCGCGGGCAGCGTCTTCGGAGAAGAGGTCACATGAAGTTTGAATTGCTGCAGACGGACTCCGGCGCCAGGCTCGGCAGGCTGACGCTGAACCACTCCGTGGCGGAGACTCCCGTCTTCATGCCCATAGGCACCTGCGCCTCCGTGAAGGCCATGAGCCAGGAGGAGCTGCGGGAGATGGATTTCCGCATCATCCTGGGCAACACCTACCACCTGTATCTGCGCCCCGGCACCGACGTGCTGGAGGCGGCGGGAGGCATACACCCCTTTATGAGCTGGGACCGGAGCGTGCTGACCGACAGCGGCGGCTTTCAGGTGTTCAGCCTGGCGGAGATACGGAGGATCACCGAGGAGGGGGTCATGTTCCGCTCCTACGTGGACGGCTCCTGGCACCGGTTCACTCCGGAGAACGTCATGGACATCCAGCGCAGGATAGGCTCGGACATAGTCATGTCCTTTGACGAATGCATACCCTATCCCTCCACCTACGGCTACGCCCTGTCCTCCACCCTGCGGACCCACCGATGGGCCCAGCGGTCCAGGGCGGCCCATGACCCTTCCCAGGCCTTTTTCGGCATAGTCCAGGGCTCCACGTATCCCGACCTGCGGGAATACAGCGCCAAATTCATGACCGACCTGGACACGGACGGCATAGCCATAGGCGGCGTGTCGGTGGGCGAAGGCCCGGAGCTGATGATGAAGGCTCTGGACTGGAGCATGCCCCACATCGCCGAAGACAAGCCCCGTTATCTCATGGGCGTAGGCACTCCCGAGGACGTCATAGAGGCCGTCATGAGGGGCGTGGATATGTTTGACTGCGTGCTGCCCACCCGTCTGGGACGCAACGGCAGCATGTACACCTCCCGGGGCAGGATCAACATACGCAACAACCGGTTCGTCAAGGATTTCGGCCCCATAGACCCCGAGTGCGGCTGCCCCGTGTGCCGCCGCTATTCCGCCGCCTACATCAGGCACCTGTGCAAATGCGAGGAGATACTGGCGGCCCGGCTGGCCACCTATCACAACATCTATTTTTACGGCAGGCTCATGCAGCGGATCAGGGAGGCCATCCGCCGGGGCAGGTTTCTCGCCTTCAGAGAAGAGTTTTACGCCAAATACCGGGCGGGAAAGGAGCGGGACCTGTGACGCAAAACGAGCTGGGCTATACGCCCGAAGAATACCGGAAGTTCTGCCGCCACGGCCTGGGCTACCTCATCCTGTTCAGCATGCTGTATATGTCCCTGTATTGCTGCCGGCTGAATCTGCCCAATGCCGCCCCGGCTTTTCTGGAGCGGGGCTTCACCAAGCCTGACATAGGCATATTTACCTCCGCCCTGTTCTGGGCCTATGCCATAGGTCAGATATTCAACGGCCGCCTGGCCGAGACCTTCGGCGCCACCCGGTTCGTGGTGGTGTCGGTGGCTCTCTCCATCGTGGCCAATCTGTTTTTCGGCCTCCAGTCTTCCCTCATAGTCATGACCATCATCTGGGGAGTGAACGGCTACGTGCAGTCCATGGCCTGGGTGCCCGGCATCAGCAACATAGCCCGGTGGTTCCCCGGCAAGCGCCGGGGCTTTGCCATGGGCTTTGCCGACGCCTTTTCCGGGCTGGGCCAGGGAGCGGCCACCCTGTCGGTGGCGGCAGCCCTGTCGCTGCTGCCCTCCCTGGGCTGGAAGGCGGCCTTTTTCCTGCCGCCGGTGTTCCCGGCGGTCATGCTGCTCATATTCGTCCTGTTTGCCAGGGACTGCCCCGCCGCCGTGGGGCTGAAGGACTACGCCGAGCCAAACCCGGACACAGCCGCCGCCGAGACGGAGATGAAGCGGCTCATAGCCGAAAAGGGCTTTTTCTACCCCTACAGGCACGTGCTGTCGGACCGCACCTTTTTGCTGTGGCTCCTGATATGCTTTCTCATAGGCATGGTCCGATACGGCCTGACCATCTGGATACCCCTCTATTTTGTAGAGCGCTTTGACATAGACATCACCAAGGGCCTGCTGCAGTCCCTGGCCCTGCCTCTCGGCATGGGTCTGGGAGCCCTGACCGTGCCCACCCTGACGGACAGGCTGTGCCCCGGCAACAGGCTGCCCGCCGTGATGGTCAGCGCCGTGGCCGGCGCCGTCGTCATCGAATCCTTTGTGCTCATCACCCCCGACAGCGCCTTTATGCTGGTCCTCGCCGAGCTCCTGCTGTTTTTGGCAGGCTTTTGCGTCTATTCCGCCTGCGGCACCATCTGGGCCTTTGCCGCCGACATGGGCGGCCGGGTCTTCGGAGGCACCTGCTCGGGCGTCCTCAACTTCGGAGCCTATATGGGCGCCGCCGTCCAGAGCATAGTGTACGGCTTTTTGCTGGACCAAAAGGGCTGGCCCTGGGTGTTCATGACCATAGCCGGCTTTTGCGCCGCCATCTCCCTGCTGGCCTTCCTGCACACCCTCACAAACAAACTCATAAAAAAAGACGCCGAAAAAGGCGCCTGACCGCCCCGGCAGCCTCATTTGCCCCCCGCAGTATGCTATAATAAAAAAAACCGCCGCTGCGGGGCGGCGTCCGGAGGCTGCTCTCCCGCGCTCCATCGCAGCAGACCCGGCAGTCCCGGCGCGCGGATATATGAGAACATCAACGCCCTGCGTGGCGAAAACACAAGAGGTATGTATGGAACTGGTGACAGGAGGCGCCCGCTTTGGGCAGCCCGACGAAAAAGAAGCGCTGGCAAACCTCAAAAAGATGGGGTTTACCTCGGTCCAGATCTACGTTTTCTGGAACGATTTTGAGCCGGCTTGCGGCCGGTTTGACTGGTCTTATTACGACCGCATGGTCCGGCTGATCAAGGAAGCGGGGCTCAGGTGGGTGCCCTTTATCCTCATGGGGCCCCGTTACGCCGCCCCCAAGTGGCGCCTGGAGGAGGAGAGCTTTGTGCCCCTCCGGTGTCTGGAGCACGGCAAGGACTGCCCCATCGAGTCTATCTGGAACCCGGCCTTCAGGGCCCACGTGTCCCGGGTGCTCAGGGCTTTTGCCGACCACTATATGCCCATGGACGTCATAGAGTCGGTGATGCCCGGCATCTGCGGCGACTACGGCGAAGCCATCTTTCCCGTGAGGGGCAACTGGCCCGGGGCCTATCACGGCCACGACGGCTTTTGGTGCGGCGGAGACGACGCCGCGGAGGACTTCAGGAGCTGGCTCAGGAGCAAATACGGCACCGCCGACGCCCTGAACAAGGCCTGGCGCAGCCACTTCGGCTCCTTTGAGGAGGTCCGCCCGGAGCCCATTCACACTCTGCCCTCCCGCACCGCCCATCTGGACCAGGTCACCTGGTACCGGGAGGCCATGAGCCTCTACAGCCGCTTTTGGCTGGACGAATGCCGCAAGGCCTTCGGCGACAGCGTGTCCCTCTACATGTGCACCGGCGGCTGGGAGGAGCCCTGGCACGGCTCCTGCTTTGCCGACCAGGCCAAATACGCCGCCGAGTTCCGGGGCGGCCTGCGGCTCACCAACGAATGCAACAAGTTTTACGAAAACATAGTCCGCACCATCTACACCTGGTCCGCCTGCCAGTTTTACGGCGCATATATGGGCCTGGAGCCCGTGGGCCCCATCACTCCCCGGGGCTTCCGGGAGAGAGTGTTCGGCTCCATGGCCTACCGCAACGGCCAGATGCACAGCTACTACGGCAACGTGTTCGACGGCCTCAGCTGCCGGGTCAATAAGGCAGATTGGGAGATGCTCCTCAAACACGCCGACCCCGGCAAGACCCCCAAGTCCATCGCGGTGTTTTATCCCTCCGACCGCAGCGTGCTGGACGGCGAGATGCCCGCCGAGTTCAACGAGGCCGTGAAGCTGCTGAGAAAATACTATCCCATCAGCATGGTCAGCGAGCAGATGATCCTGGACGGCGCCCTTGACGAGACAGAGGTGCTCATCATGGCCTACGCCAAGTCCACCCGCAGCGAGGTGCTGCAGCTCATCGCAGAGTGGGCCCGGACCAGGGGCAAGGCCCTGCTGTCCAACGGCCCCGTGCTGGACGTGGAGCTCCGGCACGTGGCGGAGTTCGACGCTCTGTTCGGCATGAACGGGGACACCGACTGGGCCACCGGCCACGTGGACCACATAGTCCACGAGACGGAGGGACTCCCCAACGTATGCTCCATCGACAAGATACACGTGATGGACAGCTACGTGAACTTTGACCCCGGCACGGTGCTCATAGCCTCCAACAAGCCGGTGGACATGCGGGCCGGCATGCAGGTGCCCGAATGCTCCTGCCTCTTCATGAAGACCACCGACGCGGGCTGCCGGTGCATCATGTATTCCGGCGACTGCGACATGGAATACGACGCCGAGAAGGAATTCCCCTCCGCTCTGGCTTTCCCCGCCCTGCTGAAGGACGCCGCCGCCATGGCCGGCATAGAGCCCTGGGAGCTGAAGCCGGGCGAGGTGGCCAAGGCCGACCTGCCCGCCGGGACCCTGACTCTGACGGAAAACGACATCCGTCTGGAATAGACACACGGATACAGACGAGCCTTCCCCTGCGGCTGCGCATGGGAAGGCTCTTTGTCATCCCGGCAAAAAAACGTCACTTCGGCGGTGAGGGCATTCAGCCCTCACCGGTAATACGGGGTCCCCACGAATAAAAGTATTCGTGGGGTGAAAAGAAGTCTCCTCGGATAGAACCGCGATCCAAGGCTGCTTTCCCCGGCGGTATGTTGCATCCTCGACCGTGACCCGGGCTCGCTGTATGAGTATTGCCGGAGACGTTTCTCCGATCGGGCGGCATGGTTTTCCTCTCCCGGCGGTGGGCATGGCGCCGTACCGGAGCCTGTCCTTCCACTACAGGGGATCTCGCCGCCAGGCTCTGCGGAAGCGCTTCGGAGGCGCCGGGATGACGGCGGATATGGTATAATATTACAGGACGCCCAAAAACGGCCGTCTGAAAAGGAGACCCTTGATGATAAAGATCGATACCGATATGCACTATCCGTACAAGAAGCTGTTTGACGTCATGATAGACACGGGTAAGCTGTGCTTTGAGACCGTAGGCAGGGATGAGGAGGGCAGGCTTATCCTCCACAAGTCGCGCACCGTCAACGTGAGCAGCGCCTACGGCGAAGAAGACGAGTATTACGTGCTGTCGCAGGAGGAATTCGAGGCCTGCGCCAGGAAAGCCTGCAAGAACAGGCATATCGGCAAAAAAGACCTGGCAAAGTATATCCCGGGAGCAAAAGACCGGCAGAGCAAATAACACCTGCGCCCTTTGACCGAGCCTCCCCGGCCGGACAAAAGCGCCACCCTGCGGGATCTGCGATCCCGCAGGGTGAAGCGCTTTCTGCGTCTTATCGGTCAGTCCTGTTTCTTTGAGGCGGCTTCCCTCTCATCCAGCTTTTTCAGCGCGTCCTGCAGCCAAATACCGCTGCCGTCGAACATATGGATGAAGCGGAGCCGCTGCCTTTCGTCCAGCATATCCCTCAGGGTCTGCTCGTATTCCACATACACCTTGCCTCTTTCGCCGGGGGCCCTGAGACCCAGCATCTTATTTGCCGTATCTTTGTTCAGCCCGAGCAGCGCCTTTTTCTGCTCGTCGTTCAGGCGGAGAGAGTGATGCTCCAGAAAACCCGCCTCATACAAAAGCCCGTAGCCTCCTCCCATATAACTGAAAGCGTAGCCTTTGAGAGACTTGCCCATGGACGAGTCGGAGTATTCTCTCAGCTGCTCGGGATACAGGATCTGCCTGAATGCCGCCTCGTATTCCGCGCCGATAGCCTTGTTTTCCTCCAGCAT